>NZ_JALBGZ010000513.1:0-4712 GCF_023006515.1 Bradyrhizobium sp. PRIMUS42 | reverse complement strand
CGGCCTTGGCGTTCTGGCCGGCGACCAGCACCTCGACGTCCGCGCCGAGCGCGGCAGCCGCGGTCAGGGCCTTGTTGGTCGCATCCTTGAGCGACGCATTGTCGTGTTCGGCAATCAGAAGCGTCGTCATCAGAGCACCCCGGCTTCGTTCTTGAGTTTCGACACCAGCTCGGCGACGTCCTTGACCTTGACGCCGGCCTTGCGGCCGGCCGGCTCCGTCGTCTTGACGACCTCGAGACGCGGAGCGACATCGACGCCGTAATCGGCGACGGTCTTGTCCGCGATCGGCTTCTTCTTGGCCTTCATGATGTTCGGCAGCGAGGCGTAGCGCGGCTCGTTGAGACGCAGATCGGTGGTCACGATCGCCGGTCCCTTCAGCTTCACGGTCTGGAGCCCGCCATCGACTTCGCGGGTGACCTTGAAGTCAGAACCTTCGACCTCGAGCTTCGAGGCAAACGTCGCCTGCGACCAGCCGAGCAGCGCGGCCAGCATCTGGCCGGTCTGGTTGCTGTCGTCGTCGATCGCCTGCTTGCCGAGGATGATCAGGCCGGGCTGCTCTTCGTCCGCGACCTTCTTCAGGATCTTGGCGACCGCGAGCGGCTCGACGCTGCCTTCGGCTTTCACCAGGATGCCGCGGTCGGCGCCCATGGCAAGACCGGTGCGGATCGTCTCCGACGCCTGCGCCGGTCCAATGGAGACCACCACGACCTCGGTGGCCTTGCCGGCTTCCTTCAGGCGCAGCGCTTCCTCGACCGCGATTTCGTCGAACGGGTTCATCGACATCTTGACGTTGGCGAGTTCAACGCCCGATCCATCGCCCTTGACGCGGACCTTGACGTTGTAATCGACCACCCGCTTTACCGGCACTAAGACCTTCATCGATCCTCTTTCACTCAATTTGGGAGGGGGGTTATCAACTGGCGCGGAACCTAAAGGCCCGATCTGCCCCGGTCAACGCGCGAACGGGCCTAATTTGAAATGCGGGGGCTCGATGGGTCAGCGGTTCTGGCCCGGAACCCACAGCACGTCGCCGGCACCGTTACCGTTGGTGGCTCGGCTGGCCACGAACAGGAAGTCCGACAGGCGGTTCATATATTGGATGCCAGCTGCGCTGACCGGCTCGCCGGGGCGGGCCGCCAGTTCCACGATCACGCGTTCCGCCCTGCGGCATATCGTGCGTGCCACATGCAGATGGGCAGCGGCCGGCGTGCCGCCTGGCAGCACGAAGGAGGTCAGCGGCGCGAGCTTGTCGTTGAGCGCGTCGATGTCGCGCTCGAGCCGCTCGACCTGGCTCGCCACCACGCGCAGCCGCTCCGCTTTGCCTTCACGTTCGGGGACCGCGAGATCGGCGCCAAGATCGAACAGATCGTTCTGAATGCGGCCGAGCATCGCGTCGAACTCGGGCATGTCGCCGGTATGGAGCCTGACGACGCCGATGGCAGCGTTGGTCTCGTCGACGGTGCCATAGGCTTCGATGCGCAGATCGTATTTCGGACGCCGCTCGCCGGTTCCGAGCGCCGTCGTGCCGTCGTCACCGGTCTTCGTGTAGATGCGGTTCAACGTGACCATGGAGACCTCTTAGTGTTGGGCATGATCCTGGAAAACCGCTTCACACTTTGCGCGAACGCGGCCCTTCGGGTCCGGATCATGCCCTATCGTCCCATCGCCCAGACCGCAGCCATCGCGATGACGATCGCCACGAACTGAAGCAGCACGCGCCAGCGCATCAGCTTCTGCGAGGTGTTGGGCGAGCCGCCGCGCATCATGTTGATGAGACCGAGCAGCAGCACCAACGCCACGGCGCCGACCGCGATCGGTAGGATGAAAGTACTCAGGATAGATGCCATTGGGGGGTGATAACACCGTGCGCGCCGGTCCGCCATGGTGGTCCGGCAACCACCGCCGTCATTCCGGGGCGATGCGCAGCATCGAGCCCGGAATCTATCGGGCCACGTCGCAAGCGGCGAGATGGATTCCGGGCTCGCGCGACGCGCGCCCCCGGAATGACGGCGGGGCGCTTCGCGATCTGGCTTTTGGGGCAATAATGTCAGAAGGTAGCGAGATGACCTCCGATTTGCGCCGCTCGCCTCCCCTCACCTCTCCTCGCGCACGGGGCGAGCGAGCGGCACCTGTCTTGTAGGTCGCGCATGAAAGCGATCCGCTACATCTACGTCGTGTTGGAGGACGCGTTCTACACGTTCCTCGCCGATGACGGCTGGGCGATCGCTAGCCACATCGCGCTGTCGACGCTGATGGCGCTCTTCCCGTTCCTGATCGTGCTGACCTCGCTCGCCGGCTTCTTCGGCTCCAAGGAACTCGCCGACCAGGCCGCCAGCCTGATGCTGCAGATCTGGCCCAAGCAGGTCGCCGATTCGATCTCGGGCGAAGTCCACGACGTGCTGACCACGACCCGCACCGGCATTCTGACCATCGGCGCGGCACTGTCGGTCTATTTCGCTTCCAACGGCGTCGAGGCGCTCCGGGTCGCGCTCAATCGCGCCTATGCGGTGGTGGAGATGCGGCGCTGGTACTGGCTGCGGCTGGAATCGATTGCCTACACGCTGATTGCAGCTTTTACCGCGCTCGCCATGGCGTTCCTGATCGTGCTCGGTCCGCTTCTGATCGAAGCGGCACGGCGCCATATCCCACTATTCGTCGAGTCGAATGAGAGCATCCTCACCTGGCTGCGCTACGGCATCACCATCAGTGCGCTGGTGGTGGCGCTGATCATCCTGCACGCCTGGCTACCGGCAGGACGGCGCGGCTTTCTCCAGATCCTGCCCGGCATCGTCTTCACCATCGTGGCCTCGCTGATCTCCAGCGTCGTGTTCGGACAATATCTGGCCCGCTTCGCCAACAATTACGTGACGATGTATGCGGGGCTCGCCTCGGTGATCATCGCGCTGGTGTTTCTGTACTTCATCGCCGCGATCTTCGTTTACGGCGGCGAGCTCAACGCCGCGATCATCAAGTCGCGACTTCCTCACGGCGTGTCGCTTCAAGCAGCGCAGTCGCTAGCGCCCGCGGAGACACAGGCTTGACCAGGAAGGCGTCGGCGCCCGCCTCGCGCGAAGCCGCCTCGTCCTCGCCGCGACCGGAAACTCCGATGATCGGGATCTGAGCCAACTGCGTCGGCATGGTGCGGATCCGCCGGATGGCTTCGACGCCGTCGATGCCCGGCAGAACCATGTCCATCAGCACCGCATCGAACGCGCCCTGCTCCAGCCGGTTCACGGCGTCCTCGCCGCGCCCGATGAACTCGGCATGATGGCCGAGCTCGGTCAGAATGGTGTTGAGCACGACGCGACCGAACGGATTGTCCTCGACGCTGAGGACGCGCAGCGCCGCGACCGCATCTGGTTCGGCTTCGCCCTTCCTCCCGCGAGATTTGTCCGATCCCGTCGCATCGAGCGACACCGTCAGCGTAAAGGTGGCGCCGCCGCCGCGCCGGGGCGCAACGATGATGTCGCCGCCCATCGCACGCGCCAATTGCTTGACCGAGGATAGGCCGAGGCCAGCGCCGCCGAAGCGCGAGGCGATGGTGACATTGGCCTGGGTGAACGGGCGGAACAGCCGCTTGATCTCGGCCATGGTCAAGCCGATGCCGCTGTCGGACACCGCGAAGGCGACGCCGACCCTTCCTTTGGCCTTGCCCTTGACGGGACGCCACGGCTCGACAGCGAGGGCCACGCCGCCCTGGTCGGTGAATTTCACGGCATTGTCGATCAGGTTCTCGAGCGCGGCGCGCAGGCGGACGGGATCGCCGACCACCAGTCCCGCCAGCTTTTCGGAGATTTCCACCTCGGCCTTCAGCCCCTTGGCCGCGGCCCGGCCGGCCAGCGAATCGCCGGCATTACGGGCAAGCGTTCGCAGGTCGAACAGGTCCTGTCGCAGCGTGCCTCCGCCCTTCCCGGCCCCCTTGCCGGTTCTGGCGGCATCCACGAACAGCGTGGCAAGGCTCGCCAGATGCTCGGCACCGGCCTTGATCGTATCGGCCCAGCGCCGTTCCCGTTCGCCGAGATCGGAGGTCGCGAGCAGGTCGCTGATCGCCAGAATGCCGGTCAGGGGGGTGCGAACTTCATGGGCAAAGGCGGCGAGCGCCGCCTGGACCACATCAGGCGCGACCACCTTGATGCTGCGCTTGCGCAACGGGGCGACCGGCCCGGACCGCTTCCGAGGCGGTCGCTTGGACGTCCGCGTGGTGCGCGCTGCGCGCTTTTTCGCCGCCATGAATCCCCTTCGAAGTATCCCCTTCGAACCCCAGGCTGTCGGCCAAGCATGGCACGGCGGAACCCCCGGAGTCACGGCGACGTTTAGCTAACCCCCAGAGAAACTTAACCTAATCCCACCAGCTGACGGATGGCGGCAGGCGTGATGCCGGCCGCGCGCAAGGCGCGCAGACCGGTCGAGCGGCTCGATTTCGACAGCTTCCGCCCAGTCTCGTCGCAAATCAGCCGGTGATGCCGGTAGGCGGGTTCGGGCAGGCCGAGCAGGACCTGGAGCAGGCGGTGCACTGAGGTGGCGTGAAACAGGTCCTGGCCCCGCACAATCTCGCTGACGCCCTGAAGTGCGTCATCGACGACGACGGACAGATGGTAGCTGGTCGGTGTCTCCTTCCGGGCCAGGATCACGTCGCCCCACGCTTCGGGGCGCGCCGGGACAATGCCGCCCTCGCCGTCGGGGCGCTCGCCGAGCTCGCTCCACGTCAGACC
>NZ_JALBGZ010000512.1:0-4715 GCF_023006515.1 Bradyrhizobium sp. PRIMUS42 | reverse complement strand
GACGCCCTCGCCGACGACGGTCATGCCGAGGCCCTGGCCGACGCGCACCACGGCGGTGGCGATCGCAAGCGCGCCCGCGTCTTTCTCGATGTCGCGCATGAAACTGCGGTCGATCTTCAACTCGCGGATCGGCAGATGCGCGAGCCGGCTGAGGCTCGAATAGCCGGTGCCGAAATCGTCCACGGAGAGGCCGACGCCGAGCTCCCGGATCGCGTTCATCGTCTCCAGCGCCGCGACGCTGTCCTGCATGAACACGCCCTCGGTGATCTCCAGCATCAAAGCGTCCGCCGACAGATCGCATTCGGCGAGGATGTCCCTGAGCCGTGCGGCCAGGGTGACGTTACGGAAATTGATCGGCGACAGGTTCACCGAGACGCAGGGAATGTTGAGTCCGGCGCGGCGCCAGCTCGCCATCTGGCGGCAGGCCTCGCGCACCGACCACAGGCCGATCTGCTCGATCAGACCGCACTCCTCGGCAAGCGGGATGAACTTTGCCGGCGAGACGTCGCCGAGCACGGCATCACGCCAGCGCGACAGCGCCTCGACACCGTGGATGGCGCCGTCACAGCTGCGGATCTGCGGCTGGTAACTCAGGCTCAGCGCGCCTTCCGCGATGGCGCGGCGCAGCGCTGCGATCAGCGCCAGCCGCTGCTCGGTGAGCCCATTCATCTCCGCGCTGAAAATGCGATGGGTCGAGCGTCCGGCCTGCTTGGCCATGTACATGGCGGCGTCGGCCTGCTGCATCAACGTGTCGATGTCGGTGGCATGGTCGGGATACAGGCTGATGCCGATGCTGACCGACATCGGCATCAGCTTCGATCCGAGCTTCAAGGGTGCGGTCAGCGCTTCGGTGATTCCTGCCGCGACGCGCTTGGCGCTCTCGGCGTTGCGTTGCGGCAGCAGAATGACAAACTCGTCGCCGCCGAGCCGTCCCAGCATATCTTCAGGGCCAATCCGCTCGCGCAGGCGTTGCGCGAGCTGGATCAGGAGTTCGTCGCCGGCAGCGTGCCCCAACGTGTCGTTGACGTCCTTGAAATGATCGACGTCGAGGAAGGCCAGCGCCACATGGCTGCCGGTCGGGCAGGCATCGATCGCGGTGGTGATGAGGTGCCGCAATTGCGCGCGGTTCGGCAGGCCGGTGAGGATGTCGTGATAGGCGAGCCGCGCGATCTCGGCGCGCGCTTCCTTGCGCTCGATCGCGAAGGCGCCGAGATTGACGCAGGCCTCGACGATGCGCCGGTGCCAGTTGCTCGGCGCACGGGGCTCCCGGTAGTAGAAAGCGAACGTCGCGATGACCCGGCCGTCCTTGGCCTTGACCGGGGTCGACCAGCAAGCCCGCAGGCCGATCGACAGCGGCATGGCCTTGTAAGGCTGCCAGCGGGGATCGGTATCAAGATCGGTTGCCAGCACCGGCTCACCATAGAAGGCGGCGGTGCCGCAGGAGCCGACATTGGGGCCAATCGCAACACCGTCCAATGCGCGCGAATAGTCCTCAGGCAGGCTGGGACCGCCGAGCGGGTGGATCAGGCCCGCGGCATCGACGTGAAGCAGCGAACAGACCACGTCGGGCGCGATCTCCTCGACACGGCCACAGAGCCGGTCGGCGATCTCGCCGATCGGCACCTCGTCGGCGAGTGCGCTCATGATGAGCTGCTGGAGCGAGCGCAGCTGCTTGGTCTCGGTGATGTCGTCCAGCAGCGCGAAGATGTGCTTGACCCGGCCCTTCCTGTCGCGGAAGGCATCGATCCGGGCGCTGACCCAGATCTCCTCGCCGTCCTTGGTATAGATCAGGACCTCGGCTTCACCGCCCGGACCGCCCTTGACGAGACGCCGTCCGATCGTCGTCAGCGCTTTGCGGTTGGTGTGACGGCCGGCTAGCAGATCAGTCGCCCCCCGCCCCTCAGCTTCCGCGGCGGAATAGCCGAACAGCGAGGTAAACGCTGCATTGGTGTAGCGGATGTCGAGCTCGGTGTCGGTGATGAGCACGGCGCGGTTGGTCTGATCCG
Source organism: Bradyrhizobium sp. PRIMUS42 (assembly GCF_023006515.1). Classification (NCBI taxonomy): domain Bacteria; kingdom Pseudomonadati; phylum Pseudomonadota; class Alphaproteobacteria; order Hyphomicrobiales; family Nitrobacteraceae; genus Bradyrhizobium; species Bradyrhizobium sp. PRIMUS42. The sequence continues at coordinate 2,709 of NZ_JALBGZ010000512.1, read as the reverse complement.
AGACGGCGTCGAGCAGCGCGATCCGCGCGCGGCGTTCCGCTTCGGTGGTAACGTCGCGCGCGAACACGACGCGATGGGTCACGCCGCCGCTTGCGAAGGACGAAAGCGAGACGGCCGCCCGGATCCGGCTGCCGTCGGGCCGTGTGAGGCTGATCTCGTCGCGGCACTCTGCGATCGAATCGTCCTGAAGACACTTCAAGGCGAGAATGTCGACACCGCGGCCGAGCACGTCGGTGCGCGCAAGCTTCCAGATCCGCTCGGCACCGGCGTTGAAATGCGTGACGCGCCGCGCGCTGTCGACAATGACAATGGCGTCGTCGACGCGTTCCAGCGCGGCCAACAGCACGTCCGGCATTTCCGTCACAAGGCAATCGGAGGTAGACATCATTTGGACCGAGGAGCATCGGGAAGAAACGGCAGTCGACCCGAGGCTAACGCTCCGATGGTGTCCAAGACGTTTTTGCAATCCCCGTCCGCCCTTGCCAAGCCGCGACATGCTTAACCTTCGGCGAAAGAAGCGCAGGTAATGCGGTGTGTCGGGAACTCACTCCGCGGTTCGGCCCTGGAGCTCGTGCAGCCGGCCGGCCACGGCCCGCACCTTGCGCGGCGCAGCCTGCCAGATCGAGAGCGCCGACAATCCGCTCACGACCATCGCGATGCCGAAGGCGAGCGTATAGTCGCCGGCGCGATCGTAGAGGAAGCCGGTCATCCAGGGACCAGCGGCACCGCCCGCCAGCGCCGCCAGCATGATCGTTCCGAAAATGCTGCCCTGGTGCCTGCCCTGGAAAATCTCGAACACCACCGCGCCCATGATCGAGGTGAGGCCGTAGCCGAGCGCGCCTTGCGCGAACACCATCACATAGACCAGCCACAGCGACGGCTGGAACTTCAGTGCCATCAGCGCCGCAAAGCAGATCGCAAAGCCCGCGCAGCTGATCGCCCACACCCATTCCCGCCCGATCCGGTCGGAGACGTGGCCGAGCAGGATCTGGCCGGGAATGCCGAGCAGGCTGACGATGCCGAGCGCCCACACCGCGACGCCGGAGCTGAAGCCGATGTCGAGCAGGAATTTGGTCTGGTGCACCTGCACCGCGTACCAGATGTACAGACCGCAGAAATAGCCGAGCGCGATCCACCAGAATCGTGCGGTCGCGACGGCGCGCTTCAGGGTCCATTCGGTATTGACCCAGACGGGATCGACGACGTTGGAGACGGGCTTTGCCGCTCCCTCAATCGGCGCGGCATCACCGTCCGGCTGCAGGCCGATATCCTCGGGACGCTTGTGCAGCAACAAATTGATCGGCGCCAGCACGATCAGGACGAGCAGCCCCATCGCGGTGCAGGCCGTACGCCAGCCGGTCTGCTCGATCATGTGCTGCACCCAGGGCAGCAGCGTCACCGATCCGATGCCGACGCCGGCAAAGGCGATGCCGATGGCGAAGCCGCGCTTGCGGAGGAACCAGTTCGGCAGGAACAGCGACTGGCCGGAATAGCCGAGACACACCGAGCCGGCGCCGACCATGACGCCGATGGTGACATAGAGATGCCAGGGCGTGCTGGTGAGAGGGGCAAGCAGCAACCCGCCGCCCATCAGCACGACACCGAGCTCCATCACAGCGCGCGGGCCGGCGCGATCCATCAGGCGTCCGATCAGGGGACTGACCACACCCGACACCACGAAGCCGAAGGAGAAGGCGCCGGCGGTGACGCCACGCTCCCAGCCGAATTCGGAGATAATGGGAGGAAAGAACAGTGAAAAGGCGGTACGCGCGTTGACGCCGATGGCCATGGTGACGAAGGTCACGACGACCACGACCCAGCCGTAGAAGAACGGAAGCCGCATGTTTGTGCTTATTTCATCCCTAGACGGTCCTTCCGACCATCTGAGGGTGTCCGGGTCAAGCGCTTTTCGCGCATGCCACTTGAGCGGTAGGCCCGCATATGATGTCAGGGTCTGAGCGCCGAAGCTTCCGCAGCGTCATGCCCGGGCGTAGCCGTCCAAAGGACGGCGTCGCTTGCGTTCGCCTATGTCCCGGCCATCCACGCCATACTACCCGTCACAAAGAACGTGGATGCCCGGGACAAGCCAGGACAAGCCCGGTCATGACGATCTCTTTCAACGAACACGAAGGGGGCGCGCTCAGGCGGCGTCGCGCCGTGAGGGTTTGACGGGCGCATCGAACAGGATCCGCTCGATCGGCTGCGGGCGGCCGAACAGATAACCTTGCGCGAAATTGACGCCGAGCGCCTTCAGCCGGTCGAACGCCTCGCGGGTTTCGACGCCCTCCGCGGTGACCGACATGTCCAGCCCCCGCGCCAGCGTCACGATCGCGGAGATGATGGCGGAGCTGCGCGGCTGATGTGTGAGGTTGCGGATGAACGACTTGTCGATCTTGATCTTGTCGAACGGGAACGCCGTCAAATAGCTGAGCGAGGAATAGCCGGTACCGAAATCGTCGAGCGCGAGTTCAATGCCGAGCTGCTTCAACCGCTGCATGAAGGCGTGGTTCTCGCTGCCGCGCTCCAGCAGCACGGATTCTGTGATCTCGATCTCCAACCGCTGGGGCGGCAGACCGGAATCGGCGAGCGCCGCACAGATCATTTCGAACAGCTCGGCTTCCTTGAACTGGATCGGCGACAGGTTGACGGCGACCGCGAGACCGGAGGGCCAGCCGGCCGCGTCCGCGCAGGCGCGCCGCAGCACGAACT
>NZ_JALBGZ010000511.1:0-4715 GCF_023006515.1 Bradyrhizobium sp. PRIMUS42 | reverse complement strand
CAGGCCACCACCGGCGGCAGCGCGCCGGCGGCGCCGCCGATCACGATGTTCTGCGCGGTCCAGCGCTTCAGGCACATCGTGTAGATCACGACGTAGAAGAAGATGGTGAAGGCGAGCAGCGCGCCCGCGACCCAGTTGACGAGGATGCCGAGCGTCATCACCGAGAAGAAGGAAAGCGTCATGCCGAACGCCATCGCCTCGGGCCGGGTGATGCGGCCGCGCGGGATCGGCCGGTTCTGCGTGCGCGACATCTTGGAGTCGATGTCGCCTTCGAGCGCCATGTTGAGCGCACCGGAGGCGCCGGCACCGACGGCAATGCAGAGCAGCGAGGTGAACGCGAGCACGGGATGGAAGTGTCCCGGCGCCATCGCCATCCCGACCAGCGCGGTGAAGATCACCAGCGACATCACCCGCGGCTTCAGAAGCGCGATGTAGTCGCCGACCTCCGCCTCGGAGATGCGGGGATTGATGTCGAGGGCGTTGTGGTCGAGGACGGACACTAAATTCAACTCGCTTCGTTATAGAGCCGCGGCGCCCGTCATGGGCGCCGCGGGAGATTGCTTACTGCACGCGGGGCAGCACTTCGAACTGGTGGAACGGCGGCGGCGAGGGCAGCGTCCATTCCAGCGTGGTGGCGCCCGCACCCCAGGGATTGTCGCCCGCCGGCACCTTCTTCATGAAGGCATCGACCACGCAATAGAGGAAGATCAGGACGCCGAAGCCGGAGACGTAGGAACCGAGCGACGAGATCAGGTTCCAGCCCGCGAACGCGTCGGGATAGTCGACATAGCGGCGCGGCATGCCCGACAGGCCGAGGAAGTGCTGCGGGAAGAACACCAGGTTGACGCCGATGAAGGTGACCCAGAAGTGGGCCTTGGCCAGCGGCTCGCTGTACATGTAGCCCGTCATCTTCGGGAACCAGTAGTACCAGCCGGCAAAGATCCCGAACACCGCACCGAGCGACAGCACGTAGTGGAAGTGCGCGACAACGTAGTAGGTCTCCTGCAGCACGCGGTCGACGCCGGCGTTCGCCAGCACGACGCCGGTGACGCCGCCGACTGTGAACAGGAAGATGAAGCCCACCGCCCAGATCATCGGTGCCCGGAATTCGATCGAGCCGCCCCACATCGTGGCGATCCAGGAGAAGATTTTTACGCCGGTCGGAACGGCAATCACCATCGTCGCAGCGACGAAATAGGCCTGCGTCGCCGAGGACATGCCGACCGTGTACATGTGGTGCGCCCAGACCACGAAGCCGATGCCGCCGATCGCGACCATGGCGTAGGCCATGCCGAGATAGCCGAACACGGGCTTGCGCGAGAAGGTCGAGACGATCTGGCTGATCATGCCGAAGGCGGGCAGGATCAGGATGTACACCTCGGGGTGGCCGAAGAACCAGAACAAATGCTGGAACAGCACCGGATCGCCGCCGCCGTCGGGCGCGAAGAACGTCGTGTGGAAATTGCGGTCGGTGAGCAGCATGGTGATCGCACCGGCGAGCACCGGCAGCGACAGCAGCAGCAGGAACACCGTCACCAGGATCGACCACACGAACAGCGGCATCTTGTGCAGGGTCATGCCCGGCGCGCGCATGTTGAAGATCGTGGTGATGAAGTTGATGGCGCCGAGGATCGACGAGGCGCCCGCCAGATGCAGCGACAGGATCGCGAAGTCGACGGCCGGGCCCGGATGGCCGGAGCTCGACAGCGGCACGTACATGGTCCAGCCGGCGCCGACGCCGTTGGCGCCCGGCTCGCCCTCGACGAAGGTCGACATCAGGAGCAGGCCGAAGGAGGCCGGCAGCAGCCAGAACGAGATGTTGTTCATGCGCGGGAACGCCATGTCGGGCGCGCCGATCATCAGCGGCACGAACCAGTTGCCGAAGCCGCCGATCATCGCGGGCATGACCATGAAGAAGATCATGATCAGGCCGTGAGAGGTCACGAACACGTTATAGGTGTGCGTCTCGTGGAAGATCTGCACGCCCGGATACATCAGCTCGGCACGGATCGCGATCGACATCGCGGCGCCGATGACGCCGGCGATGACCGCGAAGATCAGGTACATCGTGCCGATGTCCTTGTGGTTGGTCGAATAGACGTAGCGGCGCCATCCGGTCGGATGGGCATGCTCGTCATGTCCGTGGGCGTGATCGCCGTGTGCCGCTGCGCTCGTTGCCATTTTCAAATCCTGCCTTGCGTCCCATTCGGACCTTGGGAGGTCCCGCCCTTATGTCGCTTTCAGTCCCTCAAGCCGTTCCCCGACGCTTACTGCGTCGGGCCGGCCGCGGAGGCGTAGGTGCTGGTGCCGCCGCTCGCATATTTCTTCTTCGCCGTCTCGACCCAGGAGGCGAATTCCTGGTCCTCCACGACGCGAATCGCGATCGGCATGAAGGCGTGGTCCTTGCCGCAGAGCTCCGAGCACTGGCCGTAGAACATGCCGGTCTTGGTGGCCTTGAACCACGTCTCGTTCAGCCGCCCCGGAATGGCGTCGATCTTGACGCCGAAAGCCGGCAGCGCGAAGGCGTGGATGACGTCGGCGCCGGTGACCTGGACACGAATCACCTTGTTGACCGGCACCACCATCTCGTTGTCGACGCCGAGCAGGCGAGGCTGCTTGTCCTGCGCCATCAGCGAGTCGAACTCGAACTTGCCGTTATCGGGATAGGCATAGGACCAGTACCACTGCTTGCCGGTCGCCTTGATGGTGATATCCGCCTTCGGCACGTCGAGTTCGAGGAACAGAAGCCGGAACGACGGCACCGAGATGCCGACCAGGATCAGCACCGGAACGAGCGTCCAGGCCACCTCGATCAGCGTGTTGTGGGTGGTGCGCGACGGCACCGGATTGGCCCGCGCGTTGAACTTGACGACCACGACCACGAGCAGCGCCAGAACGAACAGCGTGATCAGCGTGATCAGCACAAACAGGAAGTTGTGGAACCAAATGATGTTGTCCATCACCGGGGAAGCGGATTGCTGGAGCGTCCACTCCCACGGCGCCGGTTGCCCGAGCTCGGCGAATGCCACACCGCCCGTCGCCAGCGTCAGACCCGCCACGGCCAATCCCAGCAACTGCCGGCCCATCCGGCCCATCGACATCCTCATGCCGTTCGCGCTCCCCTTACGAAGTCACCCCAAGTGCGCCGCCCTATGTCCGGGAAACGCTTATTCGATCCGCCCGCCTGACAAACCGCCGCGCAAGAATACCTCTAAGAGGAATTGGGGCCAGATCGCTAGAACGCCGAAATCAAGCCTCTCAAACCATAATTCTTGATCTATCGCAATGCAGTCTTGAGCCTGATCTGCCAGCGATCATCCGCAAGATATTTCCTAGTAACATCAGACAAAAATACCGTTTCCCGGGATGCTGCCGCTTGACAGCGGAATTGCCCGCGGTAGGCACTGGCAGATGGCCGCGCAGGAACCTGATTCGTGCGGGCGGCGGCGGCGCGGGGCGGCGTGGAATTTGCTTGGGAATCGCCTTCAAGACGCCGTCATTCCCGTATCAGTCCGCCAGATCAGGCCGCCAAGCGCGAGCGACCCAGGCGAGCAGAGGGACCGACCCCATGGGGCTTTCGAAATCGATGGCAAGGCCGGCGACAAGGCAGCTTGACCGCCTCCCCGCGCTGGCCGCCCTGCTGGCTGCGCTCGTCCTTCTGGCACTTCCCGGCCTTGCCCATGCGCAGGGCGCGGTACGCTCCGTCCATGGTGACTGGCAGATCCGCTGCGACACCCCGCCAGGCGCCCAGAGCGAGCAATGCGCCCTGATCCAGAGCGTGGTGGCGGAAGACCGCTCCAATGCCGGCCTGACCGTGATCGTGCTCAAGACCGCCGACCAGAAGAGCCGCCTGATGCGCGTGGTCGCGCCCCTGGGGGTCCTGCTGCCCTCCGGTCTCGGCCTCAAGCTCGACAACCAGGACGTCGGCCGTGCCGGATTCGTCCGCTGCCTGCCCAATGGCTGCGTCGCCGAGGTCGTCATGGACGACAAGCTGCTCGGCCAGCTCCGCACCGCCAAGACCGCCACCTTCATCATCTTCGAGACCCCGGAAGAAGGCATCGGCTTCCCGCTCAGCCTGAACGGGCTCGGCGAGGGCTATGACAAGCTGCCGTAGGGGCGGCGTCCGATCGTTCGTTCTCAATCCCGTCATCCCCGCGCAATGGCGAAGCCATTGTCGCTGGAGGCGCGAGTTCGGCAGCGCAGTCGCGCTGCCGTGCGAGCCTCGAAGGATGAAGGCCGAGCTGACAGCCGGGCCGTCGCCCTTCGAGGACCGCTGAAGAAGCGGCCGCCTCAGGGGGTGACGGTGATAGATTGATGCTTGCGGCGATGTGTTCCACGAGCGTCCCTGCCGCACCTATCGTTTCCGTAATGTGACGGCCCGCCCCCTCGCGGAACCGGTCCGAAACCATTATCTTGCCCCACATCTCCAGATAATGGACGGACACATGACCAATCCCGCCACAACCTCCCTGCTCGACCGCGCCAATCTCGACCGCGACCAGGTTCGCCACGAGGTCGCGCGCGGGCTTGCCGGCGCCGACGACGGCGAGCTGTTCCTGGAGTACAGCCAGACCGAAGCGCTGATGTTCGACAATGGGCGGCTGAAGCAGGCGACCTACGACACCTCGCAAGGGTTTGGCCTGCGCGCCGTCAAGGACGACGCGGTCGGCTACGCGCATTCCTCCGACGTGTCGGTGCCGGCGCTGATTCGCGCC
>NZ_JALBGZ010000510.1:0-4716 GCF_023006515.1 Bradyrhizobium sp. PRIMUS42 | reverse complement strand
AACGGCGAGCCCGCCCCGCGCGAGCGCAGCGCCGCGAGCGAGAAGCCGCAGCGTGCAAGGTCAGACAATCGTGGCTCGCTGAAGAAGCGCATCGCCGATGCCGAAGCCGAGATCGCCCGCGTCAGCGACATCATCACCAAGATCGACACCGCCCTCGCCTTGCCCGACATTTTTACGCGCGATCCCAAGCAGGCCGCACAGCTGTCAAAGGCGCGCGCCAATGCGGCGGACGCGCTGGCGCGCGCGGAGGAGCAGTGGCTCGAGGCGAGCGCGCAGTTTGATGAGGCGGCGGGCTAGCGCCGCCGCGAGGCCGTCCCCCTCAAAACCTGCAAAACAACCATGCACAGCCGATGCCCCGTCTGCGGGCGGCGTCAGGCTGCGAGGAGCGCCTGATGCTGGCGCAGGTGTTTCCGGAAGCGCTCGGCATAGTCTTCGACCACGACGTCCCTGACGCTGGGACGCGCCGCCAGTGCCGCCCGCCAGGCCGAGACGCGTGGAAGGTCGTCAAAGATCGCCTGCGACACCGCGGGATCGATGATGGCGAAGTAGCGGAAGAGCGGGGCGTAGACCGCATCGACCATGCCGAAGGTTGCGCCGGCGAAATACGGTCCCGAGCCGAGCTCCGTCTCCAGTCGCTGGAGTCGGTCGCGGAACGCTGCCCGCTTGGCGGCCGCGCCGGGTCGGTAGCATTGAGGAACTGCCAGGCATCGGAGAGGGTCGGCGTGGCAAACTCGATCCACGCGCGCTGCCGGGCGCGCAGCAGCGCATCGTCGGAATACATCGGCGCGCCGCCCTGCGTTTCCTCGATATACTCGCAGATCACCATGCTTTCGAAGAGGATCGCATCCTCTCCGTCGATCCGGCGCACCTTGAGCAGCGGGACCTTGCCGGTGGGGGACAGCGCCAGGAACCAGTCGGGCTTGGCCGAGAGGTCGACGTTGATCCGCTCGAACGGCACGCTCTTTTCCAGAAGGACGATCGCGGCGCGTTGGACGAACGGGCAGAGCGGATGGCTGATGAGTGTCAGGCTGGGGTCGGGCATGATGGCCTCTCGATTCCAGATGAAGGAGCGACGCGAGGATCAGATCGCCTGACCGCCCGAAATGTCACGCTGCTGCGCCTGCTGGCGTTGCTCGACACGCCGGGCGACATTCCGGTTCTGGCGCCGATGGCGGAGCGGGAATTGCTCTATCGTCTCCTGCAGGGACCGCAGGGGCGCCTGCTGCGCCATATCGCCCGGCCCGAGGGGGCCCTCGGCCGGATCCGGCGTGCGGTCGAATGGATTCGCGACCACCCCAACACGCGGCTGCGGATCGAAGCCCTGCGCGAGGCAAGCGGCATGAGCCGCGCCAGTCTGCACCGCCATTTCGTGGCACTGACCGGGCTAAGCCCGATCCAGTATCAGAAGCAGCTTCGATTGCAGGAGGCGCGACAACTGCTGCTCTCCGGTGACCGAACCGCGTCAGATGTCGCCTTCGCAGTAGGTTACGAAAGCGCCTCGCAATTCAGTCGCGAATATCTTCGGCAGTTTGGCGCGCCGCCGGTCCGAGACGTCCGTCAAATCAGGCGCGCTATTGGCAGCTTGTCAGTGAATTGATTGAGCATTTCCTCGATTCCGCTTCGCTCAGCAATGTCGCGCCCGAAAGACGGGTCAGACCGGGCGCCTCTGGCTTCAGTCCGCGTATTGCCCGGCTGCCTTGATGATCGGCGCCCAGCGATCGATTTCACTCGTCAGCATCGCGCCCAGCGCCTCGGGCGTCGCCTTGTCCTGCGGGACCGGCTCGGTGTTGATGTCGTTGAACCGGGCGATCAGCGTCGGGTCCTTCAGCGCTGCCTGGAGCGCCGCCGTCAGCTTCTGAACGACCGCGGGCGGCGTGCCCTTGGGCGCATAGAGACCGTGCCAGACGCCGAGCTCGAAACCCTTGAGGCCGGCCTCGTCGGCGGTCGGCAGATCAGGCAGGCTCTTCAGCCGCTCCTTGGTGGTGATCGCATAGGCCTTGACCTGCTTGGCCGTGATCGGGCCGGTCGTGTTCGTCGCCTGATCGCAGGTGAGATCGATCTGCTTGCCGAGCAGATCGTTCATGATCGGACCGTTGCCCTTGTAGGGCACCGTGGTGAGCTGCTTCTGGATCGCCGCCATGAACAGCATGCCGCAGAGATGCGATGCCGCACCTAACCCGGCATTGGCGTAAGTCAGCTTGTCGCCCTGCTGCTGGGCGTAGGCGACCAGTTCCTTCAGCGTGTCGGCCGGGAAATCCGGACGCGCGATGATGGTCATCGGCGCATTGGTCACGAGCCCGATCGGCGCGAATGCGGTCTTCGTGTCGTAGCTCAGATTGCGGTACAGCGTGGCCGCGGTCGAGATGCCGACATGATGGACCAGCAGCGTGTACCCGTCCGGCTGGGCACGCGCGGCGCGGGTCGTGCCGATCGTGCCGCCGGCACCGGTCGCGTTCTCGACGATGACCTGCTGTCCCAGGGATTTCGCCATGCTTGCCGCGGTCAGGCGCGCGATGGTGTCCGTCGGCCCGCCGGCGGCGTATGGAACCAGCACGGTGATGGTTCTCGACGGATAATCCTGGGCGACGGCCGCGCCGAGCGGCAAGAGCAGAGCCGAGATGAGGGCAATGAACCGCACGATTTCCTCCAGTTTTTTCTCACGCCATATGAGCGTATTCTCGGCCGCACCGCCATCACGAAAGCGATTTCAGCAAAAGTGTCGCAATCACGATGCATCGGCACTCGCAATTGAATTATTGGCAACGTACTCAACATCCCGCAGCGGGAGATCGGACCATCAAAGCGCTACAAGATATAGACTGATCAGCCGAACCAACTCCTTTCGCACCGTTGGGTCCGCCAACGTGCCACGGCGAGCGGCGTTATGAATCACCCCGTCGATCGTATCGGATATGATCAGAGCAGCGGTTTGGTCCGCGCTATTGGGCGGACGCTTCCGATGGATAGCTACAGCCTTCGAATAGTAAGCGAGGTATTCGACCTCAAATTCGCTGTGGGGGTTCCGATGGTCGTCAGAGCTTGGAGCCTCGTCGAGCAATACCCTGTGCAATCCGGGGTAGACGCTATGGGCAGCGATCATGGCGTCAACGAGGTTCGCCACGAACTGCACCGAAGATAGTTCCTTGGCTTGAGATTTCCGCATAACGGCAAGACAGTCATCCAGATGCCGGCGGCGAATAGCATCGACTAAGGAGAGCTTGTCCGGAAAATATTGGTACAGCGAGCCGATGCTCACTCCAGCGTTGTCTGCAACCTTGTTGGTCGTGAATCCGGCCCATCCTTCATCGCTCAAAATGCGAGCACCAGCCTGAATGATCGCTTCAACCGTTGCGCGGGATCGGGCTTGGCGCGGCTCCTTCCGCATCACTGATTGCCGTTGTGCAATACGAGTAGACAAGAAATCCGCCTCATGGAGAATGTGAATGCGTTGCTCATATTTCTAAATCGCGGAAGGATCGGCGGCAATGACTAGCTTGCTCCAAACACTCTATGGCTATCATGCGTGGGCCAACATCGACTTGTTCGACAAGCTGGAAACCGTAGATCGCGAGAAATACGGAACTGAGCTACAATCGGCCCTGCGACTGATTAGCCACTACTATGCGGTGTCGCGGATATTTGCTGCGCATCTGCAAGGCGTACCGCACGGGTACGCCTCCGCCAATTTGGATGAGCCCCCGACACTGGATGAGCTGAGGGCCGCCGTCACATCCTCCGATCAGTGGTATCTCGGCTACGTTCGCGACACCCCGTCCTCTACTCTCTCCGAAGCTGTGCCGTTCACCTTCACCGATGGCGACAAGGGATATATGTCGAGAGAGGAGATGCTGACCCATGTTGCGTTCCATGGAGGCTATCACCGGGGCGAGGTGGGGCGGATGCTTTGGCAGCTTTCCGTGACCCCACCTTGGGACACTCTTGCGGTTTATCTTCATCAGGTCGAGCCCGCGCGGCGGCTACAGGGCGGCAAGCAATCCGTTTCGGAAAGGTGATCAACGATTTGCGCGAGCAAGCGGCCGCCGATCAGGATGAACCGGAGATCGATCTGGTTGAGCCAGGATGCACTGGTCGGCGTGAAATGGAATTGTGCATTGGGACGGGCCTTGAGCCAGTCCTCGTTGGAGCGCTCGAAAATGACCGACCACGGATCGCTGGACGAGCTATCGCGCCGGATCGGTGAGGCCCCGCCAGGCGGATCGACTCCAAACTATTGCGCGAAATCTTTTTGGCGAGCGTAGCCTAAAGCATGATCCGGACAAGTGCGAAGCGGTTTTCCCTCGCGACAAACGCGGAACGCGTTTGCGCGGAGATCATGCGCAAACAACAACCAAAAGCGCGATGACGATTCATCCTGATCTCATCGCCTTCTTCTGGATCAGATCCGCACTTCTGACGATGCGCCTCGAATGCGCGCTTGTTCAGAAAGGCAAGCTCAGCGTCGGCTCATGACGCGCCCTGCCCGCGACTCAAGCTTCCGCTCAGGCCGCCTGCTTTTTCTTCGCCTTCGGCTTGGCGGCCTTCGGCACGGCCGCCGGCTCGGGGCTGCCCTCGATCGAGGACAGGCGGCCGGAGGTGAAGGTGTAGATGCCGGCGCGCGGCCCGGTGGTCCAGGTGACGACGGCGACACGGCGGCCGGCAGCGTCATTGGATAGATTGACCGTCGAGGGCGCGCCGATGCCGCGCACCACGTCGCAT
>NZ_JALBGZ010000050.1:0-18103 GCF_023006515.1 Bradyrhizobium sp. PRIMUS42 | reverse complement strand
GGCATCCCTCTTGGGTACTGCGGCCGGGGCAATTCTCATGGCCGTCGTGCGCAACGGCCTCAATATCCTGAACGTCAACACCTTCTGGCATCAGGTCGTGATCGGCGCGATCATCCTGATGGCGGTATGCGCCGACAAGTTTGGCGGCCGCTCGAGAGAAGCCTAGGGCGAGGAGAATCTGCCGTGGGTTTTGTTCTCGGCCCCATTGAAAATAGCTCGCGGTATCCGGTCGACGGCGTCGAGGTGCTGGATAGGCGCTTCACGTACAAGATAGGCAATGCGCCGATTGAGCGTCTTGCAACCGGCTTCGGCTGGGTTGAAGGTCCGGTTTATTTTGGCGACAGCGGCAGTCTTCTGTTTAGCGATATCCCGAATAATCGCATCTACCGATGGCTCGAGTCTGACGGACATTTAGGAATATACCGAAGTCCTTCAAACTACGCCAATGGCCATACCCGCGACCGAGCTGGTCGCCTCGTGAGTTGTGAGCATATCAGGCGCGTCACCAGAACGGAGTTGGACGGCAACATAACGGTACTCGCGGATCGTTATGAGGAAAAACGTCTTAGCTCACCCAACGACGTCATCGTAACGTCGGATGGAGCCATCTGGTTCACCGACCCGGGATATGGGATCGACACCGACTATGAAGGCGTCAAGCAGGAAGCCGAGCTCCCCCGCGCGGTCTACAGACTTGATCCGCGCGGTTCGTTGAAAGTGGTTGCTGATGACTTCGTGAGGCCAAACGGCCTTGCGATGTCTCCCGACGAGTCCCGGCTCTATATAGTTGACAGCGGCATCACGGACGGCGGCCCCTCCCATATCCGCCAGTTCGATGTAGTTCATGGACACCTGAGAAACGGCTCCGTGTTTGCAGACGACTTTGCTCCCGGTTTTCCCGACGGGCTTCGCGTCGATATTCACGGAAATATCTGGTGCAGCATGGGATGGGCCGATCCTGCTGAGGACGGTGTTCGTTGCTATTCGGCAGAGGGCGCGTTGATCGGCAAAATACATCTTCCTGAGACTTGCGCGAACGTCTGCTTCGGCGGTCATCGCAAGAATCGATTGTTCATGGCCGCAAGCACTTCGATCTATGCCGTGTGCTTGAACACGACAGGGATTTGACCGGCGCGCAAAACGTGCGACGGCCGGGTTGCATACGACGGGAGATCGGAAGATGCTCGCAGGAAAAGTTGCCATTGTCACCGGAGCTGCCAAGGGAATGGGGGAAGTCCATGCCCGCGAGTTTGCCAAGCAACATGCGGCAGTTGTGCTGACCGACGTTGACACCGACAACGGCGCTCGTGTCGCCAGCCAGATATCGTCATCGGGCGGCAAAGCGATCTTCGTCGCTCATGATGTAGTTGATGAATCGTCATGGACCAATGTCATCAGGGAGGCAGAACGCGCGTTCGGATGCGTCAATGTCCTCGTCAATAATGCAGGGATACTGATCCGAAAGACGATCGAGAGCCTCTCGCTCGTTGACTTCAAGAGACTGTACGACGTGAACGTCGGCGGAACGTTCCTCGGATGCAAGCTAATCGTTCCTAGCATGAGGCGGGCCGGTGGCGGCTCAATTATCAACGTTTCCTCAGTGTCGGGCATCGTCGCGAATATGCCCGGCATGAGCGGCTACTGTGCGACGAAAGGCGCCATCCGCATGTTGACAAAGGCCGTCGCTGTCGACCTGTGGCAGTATAGGATAAGAGTAAACTCAATTCATCCTGGAACAATCAGGACGCCGCTCAACGAAGATTATTTCTCAGATCCGGATCAGACACGGCTCATTTTAGGAAGTACGGTCATGGCACGGCCCGGAGAATGTGCTGAAGTCGCCGCAGCGCTCACGTTTTTGGCCTCCGATGGGTCCAGCTACATGACGGGATCCGAACTGGTGGTTGACGGCGGTATGATCGCCGTTTAGCGCGCGGACTCACCCTCGGAGGAACGAGTTTCGCGAGATTGCAAGTTGGATATAGCCGTGGCCCGCACGACCGATGGTCGCCAATTCGTATCCCTGATTGGCAAGTTCAGGTTGGAAAGCAGTTTGCTGGCTGCTATCTGATGAAGTTCATGAAGCTGATGCGCGGATCTGCATAACAAGCCCGGCTCCCTTGTAATCGGCCTATTTTGCTGATCGTCCGGCCCCATCTGGGCCGGAGGATGCCGAGCTTATCCGGTCGGACTTGCCGGACTGCGGTACGGTTAGTCCTGGTGCAAGTCACCCGCGCATAGTATTCACCCTCTTTGGCTCATCTCCCCGCATCGTCGCATTGCGTCGGCGAGCGATCAGCTGAACCCGATCGCGCCCGTAAGTTGAAACTAACTCATCTATCGAATGAACTAATTCGCTTGTCTGAAATCGTAGAGCAGCATTAGCCTTTGTTGTCGAGTGCATCGCAAAGCCGGGTCGAGAAGGCGAGCGTTCGGATCGCCTTTATATGCGGTCTCAATCGCTCCAACCTGCGACTTCTGAAATCGCCTCACCGGGCCTAAGCATAATCTTCAAGATGCAAACACAGTTCCTGTGGGAGGGGACAAAATGGGATCAATATCTAACCACTTGCAAGTCAGCCGCCGCGATCTCGTCAAGGGAGCCGCAAGTGGGATCGGCGGAGCGATGCTAGCGGGACTGGCCGCTACGCCCGGCGAGACCAAGGAAGCCAAGTCAGACAGGCAGGCTCCGCCCTACTATCGCTTCGCACTCGGTGAAGCGCAGGTGACCGTCGTGTCCGACGGCCCGCTTCCGCTTGGTGACCCACGCGAGAGCTTTCTGGGCGTACCAAAGGAAGAAGTCGTGAAGATGCTCGACAAGAGCTTCCTCCCGACTGACGACGTTGTTCTCGAGCAAAATGCCCCGGTCGTCAATTTCGGAAACAAACTGGTGCTATTCGACACGGGTATGGGATCGCTCAAACAGTTCGGCCCTACGACCGGTCGTTTGAAGAGCAGTCTTGCCGCAGCTGGGATTGCGCTCGAGGATATCGATGCGGTCGTGTGCTCTCACGCTCACTGGGATCACGTCGGTGGCATTTGGGGCGACGACGAAAAACCGACGTTTCCGAACGCCCAGATCTACATCAGCCAGGCTGACTACGATTTTTGGACCGACGAGGGCAAACTTGGCAGCGACATCGACGGCTTGGTGAAGGCGGCAATCCACAATCTGGCGCCGGTGCGCGACCGGATCGTGTTCTTCAAGGATGGAGAGCAGTTCCTTCCAGGGGTACACGCTATTGCTGCGCCCGGTCATACTCTGGGGCATCACTGCTTCATGATCGAGTCAGCAGGCAAATCGTTCTGCTATGGCGGAGACCTGACCCATCATCCCGTGCTCTTGTTCGAGAAGCCCAGGATGGAGTTTGCTTTTGACACTGATCCGAAGTTGTCGGCAAAATCACGTGTCAGAGTCTTGGAGATGTTGGCTGCCAACAAGACGCCATTCATGTCCTATCATTTCCCGTGGCCTGGGGTCGGTCACGTGGGAAAGGACGGCGACGGCTTTAGGTACTATCCAGAACCAATGCACATGTCCTCTCTCTAGGGCTGCCGGCATCAATCCTTGTACTCACGAGGCCGGCGCTATGTCGATCACAATGACCAGCAAGCGTTCGCTTACGTTCTGGCGAGTTCAGCGTCCAAGTGGGTGACGACTAGCAGACGCGAATCGAGGGGCCGGCCGGCGCGCGAGCGCTCTCCGTGAGGCCGGCCCTGGTTCTCGATTCGAAGAAATAATGAGCATATCTTGAGATGACCGACCGGCGTGTGCTTCTCCGTGCCATGTTCGATGTAGCCGTTGCTGCCGCGGATCCACGTGTTGTGCTCGCTCCCCATCTTCCGAAAGAGCCGAAAGGTCGCGTAATCTGCCTTTCGGCCGGCAAAGCTGCCGCAGCTATGGCAGCCACCGCCGAACGATACTATCTTGATGAATTGCGGCTTGATCCGCATCGATTGACAGGCATCGCAACGACACGGCATGGCCATGCCGTGTCTACGCGGCGCATCAGGGTCGTCGAGGTCGGTCACCCAATACCCGACGAAGCAGGGCTGGCGAGCGCCGATAAGGCGCTTCAGCTTGCAAGCAGTGCACGGCCCGAAGATCTCTTACTCGTGCTGTTGTCCGGTGGTGGTTCGGCGAATTGGGTAGCACCCGCCGATGGCATTACCTTCGCCGAGAAGCAGCAACTGACGAGGGCTCTATTGCGCTCCGGCGCTCCTATCGATGAAATCAATATTGTCCGGAGGCACTTGTCCCGTATCAAAGGTGGGCACCTCGCCCGGGCAGGGAAGCTCGCAGAGATCATCACACTAGCCATCTCCGACGTCCCGCACGATGATCCGTCTGCGATCGCATCCGGCCCAACCGTGCCGGATTCGACAAGCCTGGCGGACGCAAGTGCAATCGTCAACAAGTACGAGTTGCAGGTAGCTGATGGAATTCGGCGAGCCTTGCAGAATCCGAAGAACGAGAGTTGTAAGCCTAACGATCCATGCTTCGACCGTGCGCGCTTTGCATTGATTGCAAGACCCAGGGCTTCGCTTGATGCGGCGATAGTCCAAGCCAAGGGCGCCGGCTACGAGATCATGGATCTTGGTGCCGACGTCGAAGGCGAAGCGTGCGCAGTGGCTGCCGCGCAAGCGAATCTCGCGCTAGAGGCGCGCCGAAGCGGACGACGGGTCGCTATATTGTCGGGCGGTGAGCTCACGGTTAAAGTGCGCGGAAATGGGCGTGGCGGCCCCAATCAGGAGTATGCGCTCTCACTAACCAACTCGCTAAAGAATATCACGGGAATTGCGGCGATCGCCGCTGATACTGACGGTGCCGACGGCGGCGGCGGTGCGGCGTCCGACCCAGCAGGCGCCATTGTAGACGAGCGAACGTTCAGTAGGATGAACTCGCTTGGGCTCGAAGCTCAACACTTTCTCGCCGCAAATAACGCCAGCGCGTTCTTTGCAGCGACCGGCGACTTGCTAGAGACAGGTCCAACGCTAACCAATGTGAACGACATAAGAGTCATTTTGGTCGATTAGCACGAATACATCTATGCGGCCCTGGAAAGATGCAGACCTCAGAAGTGATGAGAAGTGACTGGTCTCCGCCGATGACGTCGGGGCTTCGGCTCACAGCCGGTCAATCGCATGGGGAGCGGAGCGTGGCCGTTCCGTCGACAACCTGTCTTAAACGCTTGAGGTCATCCAAGAACTCTCGCAGAGCGGACGGCACTGCCCGACGAGAAGAATATGCATGAAAGCTCGGCCCTGGGCAAGACTCAGGAAAATACTTCAACGAGAGAGCCACGCGTCGCGTCTGCGTGTCGTTGATCCATGAGGTTGGTTCAACGCAGTGCGCGGTTGCCTTGAACAGAGCTGCGACCATAGAACGATCATGGCACGTCTCACGCTCACGCGCTCCGACCTCGGCGACCTGAACTTGTTCCGGACGATCGCCAGAGCCGGTGGCTTCCGACGCGCCGCGCTCGAACTCGACGTCTCCGCATCAGCGCTCAGCCATGCGCTGCGCGGACTCGAGACAAGGCTTGGCGTCCGCTTGGCCAACCGCACGAATCGAAGCGTCACGCTCACCGAAGCGGGCGAGATGCTGCTGGCGAGCCTGGAGACCGGCTTCGAGGCGATCGAGAGCGGCATCGAGAACCTCAACCTCCACAAGGACACGCCATCCGGACGCCTGCGGGTCAATGTACTGAGCGATGCGGCGCGACTTGCCTTTGGACCGAACCTCGCCAGTTTCATGGCGAATTACCCGCAGGTGAATCTTGAGATCGTCGTCCAGGACGAGTTCGTCGATATCGTTGACGGCAGCTTCGATGCCGGCATTCGCTTCGGAGGGTCTGTTCCCGAGGAGATGATCGCCGTCCCGATCGGAGCCGACCTGCGCTGGGTCATGATCGCCTCACCAGATTATCTGGCGCGGAGGCCGCGACTTAAGCATCCGTCTGACTTGTCTTCCCATGAATGCATTGGCTTGCGGACGGGTAGGGGAGCAATGTACCACTGGGAGCTTGAGAGAGGCTCCGAGCGTATGGAGATTTCCGTGGACTGGGCGATCGTCGTCAACGAGACGGCGCTCGCGATCGAACTCGCAGAGAACGGTGGCGGCATCGCTTATTGCTTGGAAAGGCGCGTCCAGGATCAACTCAAATCCGGAGCGCTGAAGGAAGTGCTGCCGAAGTGGAGCTCGTTTGGCCCTGCCTTCCACATCTACTACAACAGCCGTAGGCAGGTGCCGAGCGCGCTTCGCGCCCTGATTTCCTTCTTGAAGGATGAAGTCAGGTGACTTCGCGCTCGGGAGGCGTCAGTGGCTTTTCCAGGGGTACTCCACCTTGTAACGGAGATGCACGGCACCGGCCTGTCGTACCGCCGTCGAGATCGCTGAAAGTCGCAGCCGATCGCCAAGTCCGTCCCGCCGTGCCCCGAACAGCGTCTGACTACCGGTCCGGCCGCAAATAGCCGGGAAAAGGAGCAGGCTGATCTCGTCAACAAGGCCAGCTTCGAGGAATTCTGCGTTCGTGTGGGCGCCGCCCTCGAGAAGCAGCCGCGCAATTCCGAACCTTGCGTTTAGTGTCGAAAGTGCATGGTCGAGGTCGATCTTTTCACCTTCTGCGACGACATAGGAGATGCCGTCGCAAGCGAGCTCGGCCAAATGGGCGTCCGGAACGTTGCCTCCCAAAAGCACGATCGTTGCCGCGTCATAGGTCATCGGTCCGGTCCAGTGAAGCTTGCCGCCGGGGTCGATCAAAACCGCATATTCCTCGGCGCCGCTGCGCGCCACGTGGACCGGCCGCTCGACGGCGGTCGCGTTAATTGGCGGATGCGGCTTGCCGTCGGCGAATTCAGCTCCGACGGCCCGGCCGGCGATCCATGCGTCTGCGCCCAACTGTTCGTGCACACGGTCGTATTCGGCGATCAACGCGTCGAAGGATAGTCCGGTCGACGCGGTCCACTGCTCGACAAGAAGTTGACCGTCAAGGGGGCCCATCATGTGGCAGATCACGTAAGGCTTCATGCGCCGGTCTCCTTGGATACAAAATCGTCGAAGCGCGTCTCCCAATCAGGATGCCAGCGCGACAGGGCGGGGCGGTTCTCCGTCATGTCGGTCGCGCTCCACAGAATGCGTGCGGCGTCGAGTTCCGGCGTGACCGCGCCGTCCGGACAGATCACGTAGAAGTCACCGACTTCGACGCGAGGCATCATCAGTTCGATCACTTGTCCCGCCGTCCACGTGCCAGCCGGCTGCTTGCCGTCTGGCGCGTGGGTCATGCCTGTATAGGTCCAGCCAGGAACAAGAAGATGGGCCGTCACGGCGTCACCCTTTCCGCGCAGACCGTGAGCCAGTTGCTCCGTCAAGGTCTTCACGCCGGACTTGGCGACGTTGTAGGCGGGAAAGCCCGGCGGATTGGTGATGCCCTGCTTGGAACCGGTATTGATGATCGCGCCGCGCGAATGCTGGGCCAGCATTGCCTCGGTGAAGGCGTGCACGCCGTTCACAACGCCCCAGAGGTTGACCTCGATGATCCGGCGCCAATCGCTCAGCCCAGTCCAGTTGCCGTCCTCACGACCGCCAATCGCGGCATTGTTCATCAACACCGAGACCTTGCCGAAGGTGCCGATGGCTAGGTCGCGCAAGCGCTCCAGATCTTCGAACCGGGCGACGTTGCCGGCTAGGTGCCGGACGTCGGCTCGGAGGCCGCTCGCGACGCGCGCCAATGTATCCTCGTCCTGGTCGAACAGCACGAGTCTCATGCCGAGCGCGGCAAACCGTTCCGCCGCTGCACGGCCGATTCCGCTGGCCGCGCCGGTGACAACCGCGACATTGCCTTCGGCAAACAATGGCGGCCTTTGATCTCTATCGTTCATGTCGGTGGCTCCTTGCTTGAGTTCGGAAAGTGCCGCTCCTAGGCCGCCCGGCGTTCGGCCGCCTGACTGACTCTCGCGCCTGCGGAGGGCCGCGTAAGCAAGGCAGCTATGACCATCAGTATCAGCCCCGCGGCTGCGAGCGCCGAACCGACGAGACCGGTCGATGACCAGCCGTAGCCGGTGGTGATAGCTATTCCTCCCATCCAAGCTCCAATAGCGTTGGATAGGTTGAACGCGGAGTGATTCATGGCTGCAGCCAGCGATTGCGCATGCCGCGCGACATCCATGAGGCGCGCCTGCAGGGCAGGCACCAGGGCGAATCCGATGCCGATCAAGAAGAGCGCGGCGCCAACCGCGGTAGGTCCGGCCTTGACCGCCGGCGTGAAGCCGGCAAGGAAAACCACGTTCCAGACGATGATGCCGAAGATTGATCGGATCAGCGCACGATCAGCGAGCCATCCGCCGGCGACGTTGCCGACTATCATGCCCACTCCCCAGAGCGCCATGAAAATCGGGACGTCCGCGGCGGCGACACCCGCTACCTCGGTCAGCGTCGGAGTGATGTAGCTATAAACCGCGAACATGCCGCCGAAGCCGATCGTCGCGACCCCAAGTGTCAGCCAGATCTGCAGGCTGCCGAAAGCGGAAAGTTCGCGTCGGGGGCTGGCCTGCTCGTCGGCGACGACGGTGGGGATGAATACGCGCAGCAGGCCGAACACCGCCAAGCCGCCGAGGGCGACCACCGCGAAGGCCGAGCGCCAACCGAAAGCCTGGCCTAGCCACGTGGCGATCGGCACGCCGAGGAGGTTGGCGGCCGCGAGACCGAGCATGACGCGACCGATCGCCTGGGCCCGATTTGACGGCGGAACCATAGCCGCTGCCACGATGGAGGCAGTACCATAGTAGGCTCCGTGCGGGAGGCCGGCGAGAAATCTCGCCGCGGCCAGGCCGAAGAACTCTGGGGCTAATGCAGACGCAGCGTTACCGAGCAGGACGATCGAAGCAAGCAACATCAGCAGGGTCCGTCGCTCCATTTGAGCCGTGAGCACGGCAAGTAATGGAGAACCAACGACCACGCCCAGCGCGTAAGCGCTGATGAGATGGCCCGCGTGAGGTATCGAAACGCCGACAGACCCGGCCATGCCGGGCAACAATCCCATGGCGGCGAACTCGCCTGTGCCTATGAACAAGCCGCCCAACCCGAGCACGGCTTGCGCCGCCGCAAGTCCGCGGGGCGCCGTTATCACGTGATTTCTCATAACGTTGTCAACTCCCTGTCTGCGCGACAGTCGCGACATCCCACCGCACGCGGCAGACTGCCGATTACGACAATGGCCAAGGCGTAAGCCGGCAGTCCCGGCCCGGCCAACCGCAATCCCGAGTCTTGCTCGCCCCGCCGCGGGAAAGGGAAGGATGATGCTTGCAGCTGGCCTCGCAGGCACGCGACGCCGCATCTCCAATCTCCTCAAGCGTGAGCGGCTCTGTCGCCCACTGCCGTACTCAATGACGGGCTTCGATGATGACCGGCTCGCGCGGCAGCTCTCGCCCTCAGCTTTTGTTAGTCCAGCGATGCTCAGGCTTGTAGCCCAGCACCCGCTTAGCTTTCTCGTTGGACAGAACGACCTCGTTGCCCTGAAATTTCTTCCGCCGCTCGACATTCTGGAAATACTTGTTCAGCAGTTGTTCCGTCGGTGTCCGCATCACGGTTTCATCATTTGTGATGAAGAACTCGTCCTTGCCGCGGACGTCGTATTCGATAGCCTTAGCGATCGCCTGCGCGACGTCACGATTGTCGACATAGGTCCAGAAATTCCAAAGACGCTGGGTCGGCTCTTCCTGCCAAGAATCGAAGCGTCGGTATTCTTCAGGATTCATCACGTTGCTCAGGCGCAGGCACGTGATGCGCATTTCCGGATCGTTCAGGCAGAATTGCCGCGCCATTTCCTCGCCGAGGACTTTGGTCAGCGAATAGACGTTGTAGCCTCGCATCGGGTAATTTTCGTCGACCGGAACGTACGGTGCGTTGGTCCTGTCGTACGGCACGCCGGTACCAACCTCGCTGGCCGTCCACACGATGTCTTTGATACCTTGTCGTCGGCACGCCTCGAACACGTTAAACGTCGCCATCATATTCAGTCGGAACTCGTCGCCGTCCGGGATCATGCGGGGGTGCGGCATACTGGCGAGGTGCACCACCACATCGAACGCGTGGCGCTCGGGGCGAGCGTAAACGTCCTTGCCGACGGACGAAAGCGCGTCAAGCGCTTGACCGAAGTCCGTCAGGTCGGCCACCATCATCGGCTCCTCAAGGCTCTCCGGTCCATCGCGATCGATGACGAACACGTCGTAGCCCTGCTTGCGCAGATATGGAACCAAGGTCCTGCCGATTTTGCCGTGGCCGCCGGTGACGGCGACACGTTTGTTGCTCCTTGCCACTTTCAGCTCTCCGAGTTTTCCGCCGATCGCTGCGATCGGCAGTGATATAACCACCGACCGCTCGAACGGCTGTGGCTGGAACACTCAACGCAGCGTGCAACTGAGCTCATGATCCAAACGTTCGCAGGCAGCGAATTGCAGTGGCCCGATCCATGAAGCCTCGGATCGCTCGACATGCAAAAAAGCGCCTGGAGATATTCGCGCCGAACCGGTTTGCGACAACGCGTTCGCCGCATCGGGAATAACAGAACGAAGATTTAAGGGAATTCCCGAGCGATGGCCTGATACTGTCCCGGACCATCCTTCGTCAAAAAGATGATTTCCAAGAGCGCACCGTTCATGCCCGGCTCAAGTTCGATTTAGACGTCGATGTGCAGGTTCGACGCTTGCCTTGTACTGCGTGCCGGATTCCTCGGCTCCAGCGGGACCGGTGCGGTCATTGGGCATCCGACGAGGCTGCACTTGGCTCGGTACCATAAGCTGCGGATCAAGTTGAACGACAAACGCAGCTCCCACGGCGAGTTTGGAACGCTTTAATCTCTAAGATGGTTGAATGCCTTATCCAGCTCCGCGGACGCCTTCGCGAGAGCTGCACCCCGCCCTTCGAACCAGTTCTTATCGGCAGTGAGTTGTGCTTCCTGGGCCGCGAGCACGCGGACCACTTCCGCGGGCTGCGGGCCACCTAGGCCGCGGCTAGAGCGAACCATGTTCTCGGGTGTCAGGACTTCCCGGAAGCGAGCCTCCGAAAGCGGAAAGGTAGCCTCTTGACCAAGGAGATCCTTGGTCGACCGCGCGAAGATTTGCCTTGCATCCTGATAAGGCAGCTCGGCCGCGTGCAGGCCGTGATCACGTCCGAAATTCACGAGTTCGGACGCAAAATGGTGGCCGACGCGGAATGGGACGTCGGCCTCTCGCTGCAACACGTCGGCCAACTCAGTCGTGGTCGCATAGTCACTATTCACCTCCTCGAGCGCGCGGGACGCATCGAAGCGCAGGGTTCGAACCAGCCTCGCCATGGCAGCCTGTAGCTGCGTGGCCTCACGCACCGCGTTGTTTGCAGCATCGCCACGATATTCGATGACGCCCGGCCCGATATTGTGCGCCAGCATGACCGCACTGTGAGCCAACCCCAAAGTCCGGGTGGCCTGCTCGCGGGCGAGCAACATGGGGAATGGATTCCGCTTTTGCGGCATGATGCTGCTTGGGGTCGTCTCACTGGGCGCCAGCAGGAACCACGGCCGGATCTGCCGATATTGGTCCAAGAGGTCTGCCATCAGCGCCCCACTGGTTATTGCGGAGGCGGTTGCCAGCCCCGTGACCTCTACGTCGAGGTCGAATGGCGAGACATGATTCGCATCGAACGAATTCTCTATTGGACCGTCAAAGCCAAGGAGGGTGGCGAGCTGGCTGCGATCGATGGGAAAGCTCGATGTGCCGACTGCCGCTGCGCCAAGCGGCGAGAGATTGAGGCGTGCATAGCTTTCCTTGATGCGCTGGGCCTGTCGCTCGAGCGCTCCCAGATAGCCCGAGATGTAATGGCCCAACGTAATCGGCTGCGCCTGGACACCCATCGTGAAGGCCGGCATGATGGCATCCGGCGCAGTCCGGGCAAGGTTCAGCAGCGCGGCGCGGTAGTCGTTCAGGCTCGCCGCACTCTCAAGGTACGTTTCTCGCAACACCAGCCGTTGCCATGTGGAATACATGTCCTGACGACTGCGGCCCGAGTGCAGCCGCGTCACGTCGGGCCCTTCGGCCGCTATTAACATGGGTTCGACGCGCAGGTAATCATCAGGGCGGGATGCGCCCGGCTGGTCGCCGTCGTGGATCACCTTCGCGACAGCTGCGGCAATCTTGCGGCCTAGATCCCGCTCCACGATCTTGGTGTCAACAACCATGACCGCCGAAGCCTTGTTCATCTCGCCAATCCAGTAGAATACGTCATGTACTGGCTGGGCATGGGCAATAGCGGCGCCGAAAAGCGTGGCTGCCGCCACAACGGGGCCGAGATACTGCTTGGTCATAGATCGTTCCCCCAGATGGTCTCGCATCTCTGTCTTCCATCGCAGATGCCTGTCGAGCGCGTCATAATCGATCCTGACTGCCTGCTCAATACCAATCGACTCGACTTGCACTACGCCGTCAGTTCAATCCGGGCACGATCAAGGACTTGATGGCTCATCTCAATTTCCTTTCGAAGACGCCGATCGAGTGGACGGTATGCAACAAGATCGGAAATCCCATGGGTCCGGCTTTCCGGCTGCAGTCTCGATCGAGCTCGGCGGACACGTTGCGGTGGGACTTGGAGACTATAGTTGGCCGGAACTCGGCACACCCCTTCGCTGCGGCGAGCATGTCACGTGACGCGGCCTAATCGAGCAGCATCATAGGAGACTTTTCGGGAAGCGCGCGACAGCTGCTCTCATCGGCCGAGTAGCACAGGCGCGAGATGGTCGAGGCCCGGTGCAAGTCCGCTGAGCGGTCGGGCCGCGATGCAAAGGCAGTGTGTGCCCATTCAAGGAACATGTTGTGGCGGCCAGAGAGCGAACCGATGTCCAGACTCATGTTGAGTGCTCAAATTGGGGCTGCCAGCGCAGCAGATAGGACTGCAGCGAGCGCACCGCGATCGCCAGCAGGATTCCGACGAACATCATGACGAAGATGGCGACCATCATCTCGCTGGCGTTGGCGCGCGCCTCGGCTTCGATGATGAGCTTGCCCAGCCCGCGCTCGGCGCCGATGAACTCGCCGACGATGACGCCGATCAGCGCAAAAGACACGGCCGGCAACAGCGAAGCGAACACCCAGGCCAGTGCGGAAGGGATCACGACCGTGCGCAGCACGGCGAACTCGCTAGCGCCCAGCAGACGGGCGGCGGCGATCTGGTCGCGGTCAACCGCACGTGTTCCCTCAAAGGTGTTGAAGAACACCACGAAGAAAACAACGAGCCATGCAGTGGCAATCTTGGAGAGATCGCCGAGGCCGAAGATCAGGATGACGAGTGGCACCAGCGCGATGCGCGGTATCGAGTTGAGCGCCACGACGTAGGGCCCGAATACGCGGGCAAGACAATCCGAGCGGCCGAGAACCAGGCCAGCCGCGATTCCGCTCGCCGATCCGAACAGAAATCCCCACCAGGTGTTCTTAAGCGTTACGAGCGTGGCGAGCCACAAATTGTTGTCGTTGCCCTTGATGCAGGCGGCAAAGCCGGCGGAATCGGCAAAGCAGCCGAGCCGCAGGAAGCTCTGCCAGATCAGCGATGGTTTGGCGACGAAATACGGATCGAGGATTTTCGGCACATAGGCCTTTGGCAACAGCGCCTTGCTCCATTCAAAGCCCCACTGCCAAACGACGAGAACGAATGCGAGGATGGCCAGTTGCCAGAACAGGATAACGGTACGGCTGCTGGTCATGGTCAGTCGGCCTTGGTGCGGCGGAATTCCTCGCCGAGGGAATGCCAGATGTGGGAGTAGAGACGGCCGAATTCGGCTGTCTCGCGCACGGCCACAGGATCGCGCGGCCGCGGGATGGCGACGTCGAAATCTTCCTTGAGCCGCCCGGGCCGCGCCGAGAGCAGGATGATGCGGCTCGCTAGCGTCAAGGCTTCGCCGAGATCATGCGTCACGAACAGAACAGTCTGCCGCTCGCGCTCCCAGATCTCCAGCAGCGTCTTGTGCATCTCCAGCTTGGTGTGGGAATCGAGCGCGCCGAATGGCTCGTCCATCAGCAGGATCTCGGGCTCCAGGATCAGCGTGCGCATCAAGGCGACGCGCTGGCGCATGCCGCCGGACAGCGTGCGGGGAAAGCTCTGCGCAAAACCGGCGAGCCCGGCCTTCTCGACAGCCGAAGCGACGCGCACGGCGCGCTCGGTCCTTGGCAACCCCGCGATCTCCAGCCCATAGCCGATGTTCCGCTCCACGGTTCGCCAGGGAAACAGCGTGTCGCGCTGGAAGACATAGCCGACCCTGGGGTTGACCTTGCCGGTCTCGACCGTCTCCTCATCGATCAGGATGCGTCCGCCTGAGCGCGGCAACAACCCCGCGACCATATTGAGGATGGTGCTCTTGCCGCAGCCGGATGGACCGAGCAGCGCGACGAATTCGCCCTGCTTGACCTCGAAGGAAACGTCATCGACCGCCACGAACTCACGGCCGGACGCGCTGAAGCGTTTGGCGAGACCTTGCACCGCAATGCGGATGCGCGCCGCCACTCTTTCATTCTCGTCTCGCGCGAGCGTGAGGCCTGGGCCTGGCGCGGCGATCATTTGTATTTCGCCCTGGCTGCCTGGAGGAAGCTCATGTCGACGACGTCCTCGTATTTCGTCTCGGGAATGTCCGTTCCCTTGCGGTACCAGGGCTTGGCGCCGCGTTCGAACGAGGGCTTATCGATCACACCGTCATAGGCCCAAGTTGACTTGTCGAAGCCGAGCTCGGCGCTGACCGCATCGGGGTCGATGCCCGAGAAATATTTCGGCGTGACCAATGCTTGGACCTCTGCGAGCGGCGTCGCCTTCACGAACGCCATCGCGCGATGGATCGCGTTGACGTAGGCCTGCACCATGGCCTTATCCTGCTCGATCGTGTCCTGGAGCGTGTAGATCACGAGCACGGGCAGCGCCCCGCCGAAATCCTTCCCGAATATGCCGGGCTTGGAGGTGTCGTAGATCGTCCTGCCAAAGCCCTTCTTCTCGACCTCGACGATCCAGCTTGGCGGCGCCATGATGGCGTCGAACTGCTTGGTCTGCAGCGAGGGAAACATCGTGTTGGGCCCGCCGCCAGCGACCCAGTTCACCCTGTCGCCGAGCCCGCGCGTTTCGAACACATAGGTGCCGAACACCCAGGTGCCCGACCCGATCGCGGTGGCCGCGACGATCGGCTTGGCGCCGTCAGGCCGTTTGTAGCCCGCGAGCTTCTCGACCGAATTGATACCGCTGTCGTAAAGGTCCTGCCGGACCATGATGTTGGCGTAGGAGCACACCATCTCGGTCGCGAGCAGGATCTTGCAGGGCTTGCCGCGCGCACTGAGCTGGAGCGGATGGCTGGCATCGCCATGCGCGAACAGTGCTTGTCCCGCTGCCAGCGTCTGACGACCGAATGTGCCGGCGTTACCGGTGACGAGCTTGGCGTCGAGACCTTCGTCCCTGAAGTAACCCTTCAGCTCGGCAATCATGCCGATGGCGTAGACCGGCGACACCGGCCCGAAGGCGAGCGATACCTGCTTGGTCTCGGCGCGGAGCTGCCCGGGCAGCATCGATGCGCCGGCCCATGTGGAGCCCGCGATCAGCGCGTGGCGCCTGGTGATGTTCATGTGCTCCTCCCTTGGTTCTTGTTTGATCAATCCGTTCGTCAGGACGATCCAGGCGCAATCCGGATGGTTCCTGCGTTAAGCAGCGCTTCGATTTCGTTCGACGAAACGCCGATCTCGCTCAGGATCTCGCGCGTCTGCTCGCCGATCTGCGGCGGATCGCAGCGGTTCGGCAGGCGGCGGCCGTCCATGGAGATAGGCAACAGCGGCGTTTTTGCCTCGCCGCCATCAGGCAGGGAAATGTTGGTCAGCCCACCCGACTGGTTCAGATGCGGGTCGTCGAAGAGATCGCCGGGCTTGTTCACCGGCGCGTAGGGCAGATCGAGCTGCTCAAGGCGCGCGGCGAGATCGGCCTTGTCCCATTGCTTGAAGATCTTCGCGATCTCGGGGATCAGCCAGCCGCGATGGTCGACGCGGTCGTTGCTCGTCGCAAAGCGCGGATCGGCAAGCCAGGATTCGCGATCGAAGGCGCGGCAGAACGCCTCCCACTGCTCTTCACCGACGATGGTGACGAACAGCTTCGAGCCGTCCCTGGTGTCGAAGAGATCGTAGACCGGCCAGGGGCTGTCCTTGATCGAATAGGGAATCGAGGGCTGGCCGCTGACCACCTCGCACATCATGGCCTGCGCCATCAGGAACACGTTGTTCTCGTAGAGTGCGCTCTGGATGTAGCGGCCGCGGCCGGTGCGCTGCCGCTCGGCCAGCGCGGCCTGGATCGCGATCACGCCGAACATGCCGCCCATGATGTCGTTGACCGAGGCCCCGGCGCGCATCGGCCGGTCCGGCAGGCCGGTCATGTAGGCAAGGCCGCCCATCATCTGCACGACCTCGTCGAGCGCGAGGCGATTCTCGTATGGGCCCGGCAGATAGCCTTTGAGCGAGCAGTAGATCAGGCGTGGCGCAAAAGCGGCAACCGACTCGTAGTCGAGACCGATCCGCTTCAGCAGGCCGGGCCGGAAATTCTCGATCAGGACGTCGCTGTCCTCGATCAGCCGCCGCGCGATGTTCTGGCCTTCCGCGGTCGACGTATCCAGCGCGATGCTGCGCTTGTTGCGGCTGTAGGTGGCGAAGAAGCCGGCAGCGGGACCCTTGAAATAGCGGGTGCGGTCGCCCTTGGGCGGCTCCACCTTGATCACGTCGGCGCCGAGATCGGCGAGGATCAAGCCGCAGCTCGGCCCCATCACCATCTGGCTGAACTCGATGACACGAAGGCCGGCCAGCGGACGCAGCTCCGATGTCGTCTCGGGCACAGCCGCCGTCATGCCGCCCTCCGCAGCACTTTGGGAATGCCGGCCTCGTGTAAATGCCCTGTCAGATGTTTTGCCAGGATATGGCGGGCAAGAATCTCGCGCGTTTGCATCAGGCGATCCAGGTCAATGCCGGTGGAAAGTCCCATCCGCTCGAGCATGAACACGAGATCCTCGGTGACGATGTTACCGCGGGCACCGGGCGCAAAGGGGCAGCCACCAAGCCCCGATACCGCGGCGTCGAAACGCCGGATCCCGGCTTCGAGGCCGGCAACGGCATTGGCAAGGCCGGCGCCGAGCGTGTCGTGCAGATGCAGACGCAGCGTCATTTGCGACCCGACTTCGCGCCTGACAGCTTCGACGATCTGCCTGATCAGTTTCGGGGTTGCATAGCCGACAGTGTCGGCGAGCCCAATCTCGTCGGCACCGGCTTCGGCAAAGGCGCGCGCAACCCGGCACACAGCCGCTTCGCTCACCTCGCCTTCCAGCGAGCATCCGAAGGTGGTGGAGATCGCGCCCATCAGGTGCGGCCGGCGGTCCACGGGCTGGACGTCGATCGCGGCGCGGACCGCGCGAAATCCCTCGAGCTGCTCTTCAATCGAGCGGCGCACATTGGCGCGGTTGTGCGTCTCGCTGGCAGAGATGACGAAATAGATGGTGTTGACACCGGCGGCGATGGCGCGCTCGGCGCCCTTCACGTTCGGCACGAGTGCACCGATGGTCACGGTCTTGTGCATGAGTGCGTGCGCCATCACCACATCGACATCGGCGAATTGCCGCACGACCTTCGGCGGCACGAAGGATCCTGCGTCGATCTCGCGCATGCCGGCGGCGGCGATCAGATCGATCAGCGCGCATTTGGCTTCGGTGGGAACGAACACGTCCAGATTTTGCAGGCCATCGCGCGGGCCGACCTCGCAAATCAGGACATCCGGCGCATGCACCATTGGGGCTCCCCTGGACTTGATTGTATATTATTGCGTTAAAGAACAATCCATGGGACAGTCTGTCAAGCTCAAAATCTGTGTGCACTGCAATGACCACCTCCGACAGCCCCCGACAGCCCGCCTCGAGCAGAGGCGGTTCCGAGCGCGCTGAGCACATCGCCGGCCTGATCATGGCGCTTGCCAAGCGCGACGGCATGAAGGCCGGCGATCGTTTGATCGAGCAACGGCTTGCGGATGCGCTCGATCTGTCACGCGCGCCGATCCGGCTCGGCCTGAAGGCGCTGGAAGCCG
>NZ_JALBGZ010000509.1:0-4726 GCF_023006515.1 Bradyrhizobium sp. PRIMUS42 | reverse complement strand
CGAAGGGCCGCTGGCGAGCGGTCACGAGGCGATCGAACGCGCGGTCCGCCTCGCCCCCACCTCGCCCGGCGTCTATCGCATGCTCAATGCGAATGCCGACGTGCTCTATGTCGGCAAAGCCAAGAACGTCAAAAAGCGCCTCTCCAACTATGCGCGCCAGAATGCGCCGCAGCCGGCGCGCATCCTGCGCATGATCGCCGCCACGGTCACCGTGGAAATCGTCTCGACCAATACCGAGACCGAAGCGCTGCTGCTGGAAGCCAACCTCATCAAGCAGCTTCGGCCGCGCTTCAATGTGCAGCTGCGCGACGACAAATCGTTTCCCTATATCCTGATCACCGGCGACCATTGGGCGCCGCAGATCCTGAAACATCGCGGCGCGCAGAGCCGGCCCGGACGCTATTTCGGTCCGTTTGCCTCCGCCGGCGCGGTCAACCGCACCATCACGGCCTTGCAGCGCGCGTTCCTGATCCGCTCCTGCACCGATTCCTTCTTCGAGAGCCGCACCCGGCCTTGCCTGCTCTACCAGATCCGCCGCTGCGCCGGCCCCTGCACCCGCGAGATCGACTTCCCCGGCTATACGACGCTGGTGCGGGAGGCGAGCGACTTCCTGTCAGGCAAAAGCCATGCGGTGAAGCAGGAGCTTGCCGGCGAGATGGAGAAGGCGGCGGGTGAGCTCGAGTTCGAGCGCGCCGCGCTCTACCGCGACCGCCTCGCCGCGCTGTCGGCGATCCAGTCGCAGCAGGGCATCAATCCGCGCACGGTCGAGGAAGCCGACGTGTTCGCCATCCACCAGGAGGGCGGCTTCTCCTGCGTCGAGGTGTTCTTCTTTCGCACTGGCCAGAACTGGGGCAACCGGGCCTATTTTCCGCGCGCGGAAAAGACGTTCACCCCGGAAGAAGTGCTCGGTTCCTTCCTCGCCCAGTTCTACGACGACAAGCCGCCGCCGAGGAACATCCTGCTCTCGCACGAGATCGAGGAGAGCGAGCTGCTCGCCAATGCGCTCTCGATCAAGGCCGGCCACAAGATCGAGGTCACCGCGCCCAAGCGCGGCGAGAAGAAGGAGCTGGTCGCCCACGCGCTGACCAATGCGCGCGAGGCGCTCGGCCGCAAGCTTGCCGATACCGCCACGCAAAGCCGCCTGCTCGACGCCATAGCCGCAACGCTGAGCCTGCCGCATTCGCCCAGGCGCATCGAAGTCTACGACAACAGCCACATCCAGGGCACCAATGCGGTCGGCGCCATGATCGTCGCCGGACCTGATGGTTTCGTGAAGAACCAGTACCGCAAGTTCAACATCAAGTCGGAAGGCATCACGCCCGGCGACGACTTCGCCATGATGCGCGAGGTGCTCGAGCGACGCTTCAAACGCCTGATCACTCCGCCCGAGGAGGGCTCGGTCAAGGCGAAGGACGACGATTTCCCGCAATGGCCCGATCTCGTCATCATCGACGGCGGCCGCGGCCAGCTCAACGCCGTCCGCGAGATCTTCGCAAATCTCGGCCTGACCCAGGTGTCGCTGATGTCGGTCGCCAAGGGGCCGGACCGGGATGCCGGCCGCGAGACCCTGTTCATGCCGGAACGCGAGGCCATCAAGCTGGAGCCGCGCGATCCCGTGCTCTATTTCATCCAGCGTTTGCGCGACGAGGCCCACCGCTTCGTCATCGGCTCGCACCGCAAGCTGCGCAAGAAGGACATCCGCGAGGCCGGTTTGCAGGAGATTCCGGGCATCGGCCCGTCACGCAAACGTGCCTTGCTACATCATTTCGGGACCCTGAAGGAGATCGAACGCGCCTCGATCGCCGATCTCGGCAAGGTTCCGGGGGTGAGCGCCGAGAGCGCCCGCAGGATTTTCGAGTATTTCCATCCCCAGCCGGGATGAACTAAAGGCCCAAAGGGAGCTAGGGTCATATGATCGTCGCATCCCGCACCCCATCTGTGGAGCGGAACGGTTGACCTTCAGGCCGCAGCGGTATTGGTAGGACGGATGAACATCGCCACGACACGAGGGACGACCAGCCGCGCGATGTCCCTCCCGAACATCCTGACCTATGGCCGGATCGCGGCGATCCCGGTCGTGGTGGGGTGTATCTATGCGCAGTCGATTCTGGATCAGCCGCTGTGGCTGCGCTGGGTGGCGGTGGCCATCTTCATCGGGGCCGCGGTGACCGACTACCTCGACGGCTATTACGCGCGGATCTGGAATCAGCAATCGGCGTTCGGCCGGATGCTCGATCCGATCGCCGACAAGCTGCTGGTCGCCTCGTGCCTGCTGATGCTGGCCGCCGACGGCATCATCCATGGCTGGTCGCTGTGGGCCGCCATCGTGATCCTGTGCCGCGAGATCCTGGTCTCGGGCCTGCGCGAATACCTTGCCGCGCTCCGCGTCAGCGTGCCCGTGACCAAGCTTGCCAAGTGGAAGACCACGGTCCAGCTCGTTGCGATCGGCTTTCTGCTCGCGGGACCTGCCGGCGACGAGGTGGCGCCCGTCGTCTCGATGATCGGACTGGCGCTGCTGTGGGCCTCGGCGATCGTGACCATTTATACCGGCTACGACTATTTCCGCGCCGGCATCCATCACCTCATCAAGGAGGACGAGGGATGAAGGTGAAATATTTCGCCTGGGTGCGCGAGCGCGTCGGCAAGGCAGAAGAAACCATCGAGCCGCCTGCGACTGTGCGCACCGTGGAAGAGCTGATTGCCTGGCTGTCCGGTCAAAGCGAAGCCTATGCGTATGCGTTCGAGAAGCCGAAGGTGATCCGCGCCGCGATCGACCGCGCCCATGTCAAATCGGATGCGACGATCACCGGCGCTCGCGAAATCGCGTTCTTCCCGCCGATGACCGGCGGCTAGACCATGGCCTCCTCTGTTCCCTGCCCCGTTACCATCCGTATTCAGGAGGACGATTTCGATATCGCCCGCGAAATCGCCCTCCTGACCAAGAGCCGCACCGACATCGGGGCCGTCGTGAGCTTCTCCGGCATCTGCCGAGCCGACGAGGACAGCGCGAACATCGCCGCGCTGACGCTGGAACATTACCCTGATATGGCCGAGGAAGAGATCAGGCGTCATGTCGACGAGGCGATCTCGCGCTGGCCGTTGAACGGTGTCACGGTCATCCACCGCGTTGGCCGCTTCATGCCGGGCGAGAACATCGTGCTGGTGCTGACCGCATCGCAGCATCGCCAGGCCGCCTTCCTGGCGGCCGAGTTCCTGATGGATTACCTCAAGACCAGCGCGCCGTTCTGGAAGAAGGAAGAAAGCGAAGCCGGCACCGGCTGGGTCGAGGCCCAGGCCCGCGACGACGAAGCCGCCGCACGTTGGACCCGATCCTGATGGCAAAAGCATCCAAAAAGACCGTGCGCGGCCGCGCCGCGCTAAAACCTGCCAAGGTCGCTCCGGGCGAGCTTCTCACGCTGGCCGATTTCGTCCGCTATGGGGTGAGCCGCTTTGTCGAAGCCGAGCTCGCCTTTGCCCATGGCACGACAGATCCGGTTGCCGAAGCAGCCTTCCTGGTCAGCGAGGCGCTGCATCTCAATCCCGAACAGTTCGAGATGTTCGCCAACGCGCGCGTCACGGCCGCCGAGGGCAAGACCGTCCTCGATCTCATCCATCAGCGCGTCACCACGCGCAAACCGGCCGCCTATCTCGTCAAGAAGATCTACATGCGCGGCCTGCCCTTCTATGTCGACGAGCGTGTCATCGTTCCGCGCTCCTTCATCGGCGAACTGCTGGAGTCGCATTTCGGCGGCGAAGAAGGCGCCGGCGCGCTGATCGACGATCCCACGGCCGTCGAGCGTGTGCTCGATCTCTGCACGGGATCGGGATGCCTTGCCATCCTCGCCGCGCATCATTTTCCGAACGCCGCCGTCGATGCCGTCGACATCTCCAAGGGCGCGTTCGAGGTCGCCACGCGAAATGTCGGCGAATACGGGCTCGAGGACCGGATCAGCCTGTATCGCGGTGACCTGTTCGCGCCGCTCGGCGACAACAAATACGACCTGATCATCACCAACCCGCCTTACGTCGATGCCGAGGGCATGGCGGCGCTGCCGCCGGAATGCCGGGCCGAACCGAAGCTCGCGTTCGATGGCGGAAGCGACGGTCTCGACGTGGTGCGCCGGATCCTGCGCGAGGCGCCCGATCACCTCACGCCGGATGGCGGGCTGATCTGCGAGATCGGCCGCGGCCGCGAACTGGTCGACGAGGCCTTTCCGGAACTGCCGCTGCTCTGGCTCGACACCGAGGATTCCGAGGGCGAGGTGTTCTGGATCGCGGCCGCCGATCTCGGCTGATTCCTCACGACGGATCGAGCTCCGTCGGAACAACTCAAATATCGCCACGTTCATCCCCCGACGATTGTTCTTGCTCTCGGAGGATGTCCCCATGCTCGCGCCATCGGGCGAATTGCTGCGCGCCGGCATGGCGCTGAAGCTCAACCATCTCAAGCGCGCCGCGCAATCGTATTTGCGGGACCGCACCAGCCAGGCCACCGGACGCGCGACGTCCTACGCGGTCGCGGCTGGTCTGTTCGCAGTGGCCGGGCTGTTCGTGATCGCGACCTTCTTCGTCGGCCTGATTGCCCTCTACCGCTGGGTTGCAATCAGCTACGGACAATTCTGGGGCTTTGGCGCCGTCGCCGCCGTGCTGCTGGTGCTGGCCGCGGTCTGCGCGGGCGTCGCCGTGGCCACGATGAAGCGGCCGACCAAGGCGATCGTACCGCTTG
>NZ_JALBGZ010000508.1:0-4728 GCF_023006515.1 Bradyrhizobium sp. PRIMUS42 | reverse complement strand
AGCTGCGCCGCCGCGCCCGGATCAAACCGGCACCAGGCGCCGCCGGTCAGGCGCGCGATCTCGCGAAAGGCCTGCTCGGCGACCGCGTCATGACCTTCCTGAAACACGAACACCGGCACATTGAGCATGCCGAGCTCGCCGGCCTTGACGCAGAGCTCGTCGACGTTCTCCTCCATGGCATCGCCGACGAAGACGACGGCGCGCACGCCAGATGCGACCGCTTCGCGCCGCGCCTCGCTCAGCACCTTGCCGATCTGGGTGTCGCCGCCGCGGCAATCGATCTTGCTCATCAGCGCCGCAAGCCTGGTGCTATCGGAGATCCATCCCGTGGCGCGGCACTCGTTCAGACCGCGATAGTAGACGAGCCGGATATCAAGACTGCCGAGTGCCGCGGTCTCGCGAAACATGTCGGCCTGAAGCGCGCAAGCCATGTCCCAGGTGGGCTGCCGGCTCATCGTGGCATCCAATGCGAAGATCAGCCGCCCCTTCGCGCCCGGCGCATGGGGTGACAGCGCCCGCGCCTTGGCGACGAAAGCGGCAATGTCCTCCGTGGTCGACGTTCCGGCCTGCGGCACCGCGCCGCCTGCTTGTGCCGAGACGGCATCGCCGCCGCCCGGCTTGATGGGTTCGCCCGACATCGCTTGACCCTGCGTAAGCAGCTAATGTGGTCAGCCCGGGCAGCCCGGTCAATGTGCAAAGCCTCCGCGGGCGGAGGCCGGCGGAGGCTTTGGAAATCAGTACAATCGGGGGTGAGAGCGTCGGCTCTCGATGTTAGCTCTTGGCGGGCGCCATCAGCGCGACCGGGCCGGGCTCGAGGACGTTGGGCGGCGACGATTGCGTGTCGACCGGCGCGATCTCGCTGTCGGTCGCGCTCAGGAATTTGTCGAGCATGCTCTGGATCGAGTTCTTTGCGACATCCGGACCGGTGTCACGCATGTCGTTATGCTGAAACTCGGTCTTCACGACCTGGATGCCCGCCTTCTCGCATTCCTCGTCGGTCGGTAGCACGCCCGCATCGGCCTTGAACTGCGGATCCTGCGAACGGAACGACAGGATCTTGAACTTGCCCGCGGTGACGAAGGGCACGCGCAGATTGTCGAGCGTGACGACCTTCTTGACCTCATCCGGATACTGCTTGGCGAAATACATCGTGATGTCGCCGCCCATGGAGTGGCCGACCATCGTCACCCTGGCGTAATCGGCGTTGGGCTGAACCTTCTTCAACTCCTGCATGGCCAGATGAATGTTGGCGACGCCGCGCAGGATCTGCGGCAGCCGGCCGACATAGAGCTCACCCGGCTTGGTGACCATCGGAGGATCGGTCGGCAGATCGTGCTGCGGGCTCACGACCATGTAGCCGCGCGCAGCGAAGATGTTGGCGAGGAAGCCGTATTCGGTGTTCTTGACGGTATTGCCGTGATTGATCACTGCGACCGGCAGCGTGATCATGCCGGCATTGGCCTGCATTTCCTTGTCGCGTCGCACCGCGATTTGGACGGGCACCGGACGGTTGTCGCGGGAGGCGTCGTAGAAAGTGATGGTCTCGTGCTTGATCGCCCACTTGCTCGCCGTGAAATAGGCGATGCCGCAGAGGGCACTGACGGAAACCAAAACGGCAATTCCACGCTTCATTTTCGTCCTCAGCCTCAGGCTCTTGCGGCCTGAATCCCTGTTGAAAATCGTGTTCTTCCGGGGCTCTTCGTCCCCTGGTCGCCTAATCGCTAATATATGTCACAGGCGCGTGACAGGAAGGCCAAATATTGTGAAGCTGCAGCTCTTTCGTTGTGCGGCGCACACGTTTTCTGGGCACCCTTTTGATCTACAGCTACGTCAGGTGCACCTCACCATCGGACGCAACCCATCTCGATCAGGTTCAATTTCGCAGTAAACGTGGGGTGAAAACGGCCGAACGCGACCAGGGTTCCCGCGGAACCCTGGCACTCAGATCGATCGAAAGTAGCGAGATACCGCCTTAGGCGCGCCCGGAATCCTTAGGCGCCCAGAATGTCGTGCACTTCGAGCGGCTTGTCGATCTGGTTGAACCATTCGGCCCGGTTGGCGGCGCGACGGCGCCCGCGCTCATCGAGCGGCAGCTTGAGCTGGCGGAGCAGGCTCGTCACCTCTTCCCGTGCGGTGAGATGGCCGAGATTGGGCCGCATGCCGAGCGTGGCCTCGTCGATCTCGTCGAGGGCGGTCAGGCCGCGCGGGAAAAATTCGCGATAGACCACGCGTTCGGCGAAGCCGTCGACGTAGCGGAAGCCGAGCCGCAGCGACAGATCCTTCAACCCCTCCGCGACGAGCTGCTTGTTGCGGGAGCCGAGCATCGACAGGCGGTTGCGCACGACGATCCAGTCGGTGGTCGAACCGTCGAGCTGGCGGCGCTTGCGCCTGACGTCGCGCACCATCTCGGCATAGTGGCTCTCGCCCGTCACCGCGTAGCTCGCGGGATCGACGGTACCGAGCACGTCGAAATCGAGGAAGCTGTCGTTGATCGGCGTGACCAGCGTGTCGGCCATCGAGTGCGCGAGGCGCATGAGGTAGCTGTCGGTGCCCGGCGTATCGATGACGATGAAGTCGAAGCTGCTCTCGACTGCCGAGACAGCCTCCATGAACTGCAGGAACTCGGAATTCTCGTTCTCGGCGATCTGCATGGTCTCGCCGAGCTTGATGCAGCGATGCACCGGCAGCTCGAGGTCGAGCTTGGTGCGGCGCGCCCAGGCGGCACGATTGCCGATGTAGTGGGTAAAGCTTTGCTGACGGCAGTCGAGGTCGATGGTGGCGACGCGCTGTCCGGCCTTCAGGAGCGCAACCGCGATGTGCAGGGCGGAGGTCGACTTGCCGGAGCCGCCCTTCTCGTTGCCGAGCACGACAACGTGCGCCGAGCCGGATTGGCCTTGGCTAGCCTGCACAAGCATGGCGATCCTCAACACCCCTGATGAATAATCTTCGAGTTGGCCGGGTCTGCGGTCAAGTGAAATGCGTGACAGGTTATGCAAATCGTATCGTGCCGTTCTTCATCATGAATAGCGGCACTCATCTTCGTCTGTGATACAGCCCACAATGTCGCGACGTCGTGCGCCAGCTTGCAGAGGATGCTGTGCCGCATCCGGGTGCATGGCGTCCACGATCGCTGCTTGTTAAGGTTAGCCGCCCCGGGCGCCAGATCGTGCCGCGCCGATTCCCAACCCTGTCGAGTCCCGATGTCACCAAGCCCCTTGATCGCCCGCACGGTCCCCACCTTGCGCCGCGCCGTCGACAATCTTCGCAAGCGAAAGGCCACGATCGCGCTGGTCCCGACCATGGGGGCCCTCCATGACGGGCATGTGTCCCTCGTCCGCCTCGCCAAGCGGCGCGCCAGCCGCGTCGTGGTCTCGATTTTCGTCAACCCGACCCAGTTCGCCCCGACCGAGGATTTCGGCGCCTATCCGCGCACCTGGAAGGCCGACATCGCCAAGCTCGCGGCCGAGGATGTCGACGTCGTCTGGCATCCGGAGGTCAAGGCCATGTATCCCGACGGCTTCGCCACCCGCATTGTGCCGGAGGGGCCGGCGCTCGCCGGGCTCGAGGACCGCTTCCGCCCGCATTTCTTCGGCGGCGTCGCAACCGTCGTCGGCAAGCTGTTCACGCAGTGCCGGCCGGACTTTGCGATCTTCGGCGAAAAGGATTTTCAGCAGTTGCGGGTGGTGACGCAGATGGCGCGCGACCTCGACCTCGGCGTCAAGGTGATCGGCTCGCGCACTGTGCGTGAGCGCGACGGGCTCGCGATGTCCTCGCGCAACGTCTATCTGTCGCCCCAGGAGCGGCAGACCGCCACCGTCCTCTACCGTGCCATGAAAGCGAGCGCGCAGCGGATCAAGGCCGGCGATGCCATCGCGCCCGCGATGGCCGGCGGCGCCGAGATGATCAAGGCGGCGGGCTTTGCGCTCGACTATTTCGAGGTCCGCCATGCCGAGACGCTGGCGCCGGTCACCTCGCGCAAGGACGGCCCCTTGCGGATCCTGGTCGCGGCCAAGCTCGGCACCACCCGGCTGATCGACAATATCGCGGTCTGAAGCGCGATGATATCATCGCGCTTCAGCTTATTGTTTGAGCATGATCTCCGCGCAAACGCGTTCAGCGTTTGTCGCGAGGGAAAACCGCTGCGCACTTTTCCGGATCATGCTTAGAGCAGCCCGAGATCGCGCAATTCACGCCGCATCGGCTCCGGCATCGCCGCGATCGAGCCGGCGGCGGACTTGCCGAGATCAGCCGGCACGGAATCCTCCGTGAGATAGCGCCAGCCCTGGAACGGGCGCATCGGCCGCGGCGACACCGAGATCACCTTCGGCTGCATCACGATGCGGCAGCGCCCGATGCCGTCCTTGTCGCGGAACGGCTCGATGCCGATGATCTTTTCCCGCGCGGCGATCTCGCCCTTGATCACCCAATAGAGCGACCCGCCCGCGAGGATCTCGGTGTCGCGCTTGGGCACCATGCGCGTGATGTGGATGTGATGTTGCGGCAGACCCTTCTTCTTGGCGGTCTGCATCCGTTCGGCGATCCACTCCTTCAA
Source organism: Bradyrhizobium sp. PRIMUS42 (assembly GCF_023006515.1). Lineage (NCBI taxonomy): Bacteria > Pseudomonadati > Pseudomonadota > Alphaproteobacteria > Hyphomicrobiales > Nitrobacteraceae > Bradyrhizobium > Bradyrhizobium sp. PRIMUS42. Next base: position 176 of record NZ_JALBGZ010000508.1, on the reverse strand, counting down.
TTCCTTGACGGAGTCGCAGCCGACGGCGAGCTTGATCAGATGTAGCGGCATGCCCAAGCATTAGCCGGGCAGCACCGCATTTGGAATGCCGATCTACTCGTTATCCGCAGCTGCGGGAGCGGCCGCCGTGGCCGGCGGCGGAGCGAGCGGAACCGGTGCTGCGGGAGCGCGAGCAG
>NZ_JALBGZ010000507.1:0-4736 GCF_023006515.1 Bradyrhizobium sp. PRIMUS42 | reverse complement strand
CGTGGTCGGCGTCTTCACCGGCGTGCTCGGCGTCGGCAACAACAATGGCAATCAGGCCCCGGCCGCCAAGGACGCGGGCAAGGACGCTGGCAAGGATGCCAAGCAGCAGGGCGCGGCCAAGGACAATGCCAAGAGCGGCAAAGCGGGCAAGGGCGCCAAGGCGAGCAAGGAGGCGAAGAACGCACCGCAGGGCAAGGACAATAAAGACGTCACGGTCCTCACCCAGCCGGGCGCGCCGCAGCAGACCGCCGAACAGATCGTCGCCAACAGCGATGCCTATATCGAGCGGATCAAGACCGAGCTGAACCTCACGTCCGATCAGGAGAAGCACTGGTATGGCTTCTCGAGCGCCATGCACTACCTGGGGCATAATGGCGCGGAGCGGCTCAACTTGCGGGTGGCGCGCGCCAAGCGGGATCCGCCCGACGACATCATCGAGCAGATGCGCAACGAATCGCAGTTCCTGATCGACCGGGCCGCCGACCAGCGCAATGTCGCCGACGCGGCCGAGCCGCTCTTTTCGAGCCTCGATGACAAGCAGAAGCAGGTCTTCATTCAGGAGATGGTGCGCCTGAGCCACGAGCGCGGATTGGATTGATCAAGTTGAATCGGATCGGGCGCGTCTGAATTAACGGCGCCCGCCACGAATTCGTGAATCCTCTCCACAATTGATGTATGGTTAGCTTTGCAAGCTGACTGCGGGGTTGATATGGCGGACGGACTCTCCGTTTTCCTGGTCGAAGACGAGGCGCTGATCCGGATGATGATCGCCGACATGGTGGTGGAGCTCGGCCACCACGTCGTTGCGGAAGCGGACAATGTCCGGGACGCCAGCGCGTTCGCCATGACCGCGCAATACGATCTGGCCATTCTCGACATCAATCTCATGGGCGTCTACGTCGATCCCGTCGCCGACCTGATCGAGCGCCGCGGCAAACCGTTCCTGTTCGCTACCGGTTACGGCCCCGAGCTGCTGCCGTCCTTGCTCCGGCGCAGGCCGATCCTGCGCAAGCCGATCGCAATGGATCAGCTCAAGGCGATGATCGATTCGATGTTTCCAGGAGCCCCCGTCAAAGCGCAGCACTAGTGACGGTGCAGACGCCGCGCTGGCAACGGCGCAGACGCCGCGCTGGGCGACGGCGAAGTCGCCGCGCGGAGATTGCCAACGAAAATGGCCGCCCGTCAGGGGCGGCCATCTGGCGATGGACTTTGTCGCGGTCTCACATCAGGCCGGCGCCGAGGTCGATGCCGTGCGCCATCAGGCCGAACGAGGCGACCAGGCCCGCGCAGCAGGACAGCAAGATCGTCTTGAAGGACGAATCGGCGAAACGCGTTTCGACGACGGCCGGCATCGCGGCGATCGAAATCATGCTCATGTTCATTGCCCCCTGTGTTGATCCTGAATTGCATCAGGTGAGGGAACACTTAGAGCAAAAAGTTTGACGTCGGATTGCGGGAAATCGTTAATGGAATTGCAATCGTTTCCCGCGTTCGCGCCTGCCGCAGCCGGATTGCAAGTCTCAGTTGCGACCGTTCCTCAGCACCGTGGCAATGGTATGGGCCGTCATGGCCGCACGGTCCGAAGCGCGCTGAGCGGCCAACCGGTCTCGCGCCTTTTCCTCGATCAACAGGTCGATCAGGGCCTGCCGCTTGTCTTCATTGTCCGCCTCGCTCAGCAGACGGTGATAGCGGTGATAGTCGAAACCCAGATCCTGCTTACGCATGTTACGCCCCCGCAACTACGCCACACACGGCCTGATTGTTTCTCATCGGGAACATGCAGGCAAGCGCGTTCATGCGTGGAACCGCACGTGCGCTGAATCAACTGTGAATATTGGAACCGGCGAGCAGAGAGGACGCCTCAATCCACGTTGTGGTCGGCGAACATCTTCAGGCCGACGAAGCTCGCATCGGGCTTGATCACGAGCCGGGTTGGAATGTTGCGCAAATAGTCCTGGAACCGGCCCTTGGCTTCGAAGCGTGCCCGGAACGCGGAGGCCATCAGGAACTCGGGAAAGCGCGGCACGATTCCGCCGGCAATATAGACACCGCCGCGGGCGCCGAACGTCACCGCAAGATTGCCGGCGACTGAGCCAAGGATGGCGCAAAACATCTCCAGCGTCGCGCGGCTGATGGGACAACTCCCCTCCAGGGCGGCTTTGGTGATGCCGGCAGCATCGCGCTGCGGCACCTGAGCGCCGTCGATCTCCGCCAAGGCTTCGTAGAGATTTTGCAGCCCGGAACCCGAGAGCGCGCCACGCTCGATGGAGACGTGGCCGAGGCGTCGGCGCAAGCACGTGATCACCCGTTCCTCGCGCTCGTTCTCCGCCGGCAGCGTCGCGTGTCCGGCTTCGGTGACGACGGCCAGTCGCGCGCCATGGCGGTCGACCAGGCAGGAGACGCCAAAGCCGGTTCCGGGTCCGACCACCAGCAACGGCTCGCCGGGCAGGCCATCTTGTCCACCAAGCGGGATCAGATCGGCAGGCTGCAACGCGGGCAGGGACCAGGCGACCACCTCGAAATCGTTGAGCACGTGGACGCTGTCGAAGCCGAGAGCCGGTTGCAACTCGTTGCCGTCGATGACCCAGGGACTGTTGGTCATGACGCAGCGGTTGTTGGTGACCGGACCCGCGACGGCCAGCACGGCTCTTTGAGGCGGCCTGCCGCCCGACCTGCGTGCCAGGACGTCCGAGATGGCTTCCCGGACGGTCGGGAAGTCGGCGACCTTCACATAGTCGATCGGTCCGATTTGATCGAGATCGCCGCCGCCCAATTCGCTCTGGCTCAGCGCAAAGCGCGCGTTGGTGCCGCCGATATCGGCGAGAAGAATCTGTCCTGTCCTGCCGATATTCATGACTTCGCGGCTGCCACCGCCTTCCGGCCGCGCCAACCCTGTCCTCCACGCCTTTGACCCCATCCGCCCTGTCGGTCAGTGCGAGAATCCGCCCTTGGGTGCGCCTAGTCAACACGGACGAGGCCAAAGCGTTGCATCCTGTCCGTCATCCGGTGACCAATTCGCGCAGGCCTCGCACGGTGCCGCCGGTTGCGAAGCAGCGCGGGAAGGCCGACACTGAGGGGACGGGTCTGGCACCGGCGCACCCGGCGCATCGAACGAGACTGGCGATGAAGATTTCCGACTGCGACGCGCTGCTGGCGATCGACGTGCAGAACGATTTCTGCACCGGCGGAGCGCTTGCCGTTCCCGGCGGCGAGAAGGTCGTGCCTGCGATCAACCGAATCGCCCAAAAATTCGCCAACGTCGTGCTGACTCAGGACTGGCATCCGCACGACCACGTCTCGTTCGCGCCGAACCATGCGGGCAAGCAGCCGTTCCAGACCATCGAGCTCGATTACGGCACACAGGTGCTCTGGCCGGCGCATTGCGTGCAGGGCACCTCGGGCGCCGAATTCCATCGCGATCTCGACGTCGTCAGACCGAGCCTCGTGGTGCGCAAGGGGTTTCGCCGCGGCATCGATTCCTATTCGGCGTTGTTCGAGAACGACCATCGGACGGCGACGGGTCTGCTCGGGTATTTGCGCGAACGTGAGCTGAAGACCGTCTTTGTCGCCGGTCTCGCGCTGGACTTCTGCGTCCGCTTCTCGGCGGAGGATGCGCGCAAGGCGGGGTTGGAAGTTGTCGTGATCGAGGACGCCTGCCGCGCTATCGATCTCGACCGCTCGGCAGCCGCGGCCCATCAGAGTTTTCGGGACCTCGGCATCTCCGTCGTCGGCCTCGAGGCGTTTCTGTAAGGACTCGAGAAAGTCATGGTGGAAAAGATCGGCAAACAGCCGGGCGGACCGGATCATGCCCCTGACGAGCCGCTGCTCTGGCCGTTTACGGCGGCCCGGCTCGCCATGGACGCTTGCTTCTGGTGGGTCGAGCGCGGCCGGGCAGAGCAGGATGAGCGCAAGCTGCCGTGGACGACGCCCAACAGCGTTGCGCTGGAGCTTGGGACGATGCGCCTGCGCGATTGCACGCGGACGCGGTCCGGCCAGCCGGTGCTGGTCTGTGCGCCCTATGCGCTGCATCGGGCCCTGATCGCCGATTTCGCGCCCGGACACAGCGTGGTGGGCTCCCTGCAAGACGGCGGCATTGACCGGATCTATCTCACCGATTGGCGGTCATCTACGCCGGACATGCGCTATCTCTCGATCGACAGCTATCTTGGCGATCTCAACGTCGCCATCGACGAGATCGGCGCGCCGGTCGATCTGGTCGGCCTCTGCCAGGGCGGCTGGCTGTCGCTGCTCTATGCGGCGCGCTTCCCGGCCAAGGTGCGGCGGCTGGTGCTGGTCGGTGCTCCCGTGGACCTGTCGATCGATTCCTCGTTGTGCCGGCTCACCCGTAACGCACCCGAGATGGTCTACGACCAACTCGTCGCACGCGGCGGCGGCAATGTCAGCGGCGGGGAGATGCTCCGCTTGTGGTCCAAGGCGCCAACCCGCGACGATATCGTAGCGGCATTGCAGAGAGACCTGTCGGACGAGGAGGGCGCGGCCCTGATCGCGCGCTTCGACCGCTGGAACGCGGAGACGCTCGATCTGCCGGGCAAATATTATCTGGAGGTCGTCAACCGGGTCTTCCGGGAGAACCAGATCGCCGGCGGCAGTTTTGTTGCTCTTGGCCGTACTGTCGATCTGAACGACGTCAAGGCGCCGGTCTTCCTGCTCGCCGGGCTCGACGACGACGTCGTGCCGGCGGCGCAGGCGCTCGCCACCGCTGGTCTCCTCGGCAC
>NZ_JALBGZ010000506.1:0-4771 GCF_023006515.1 Bradyrhizobium sp. PRIMUS42 | reverse complement strand
AACCAGGTGCCGGAGCTGGCGCTGGCTCGGCCGCGGCCGTCGCGGCTGCTGATTGCCGCCAATCCGTCGCTGCAACGTGCCTCCGCCGAGATCGGCGACACGCTGTTCCTGACGGTTCGCACCGGCAACGACACGCTGTGCGTCGACCGCAGGATCGGCGTCTATCCGATCCAGGTGCTGTCGATCGAGATCGGCGCGCGCCGGCCGCTCGGCGTCTCCAGCGCGGGCGTCGCCATCCTCGCCGCGATGCCGGCGCAGGATGCGCGAAAGATCGTCACAGCGAACGAAAAAAGGTTCGAGGCGTACCAGACCGACGTCGCCGCCGTGATAAGCCATGTCACCACGGCGCGGCGGCGAGGCTACAACATGAGAGAGATCGGCCTCGTGCAGGGCACGAAATCGATCTCGACCTGGATCAAGACCCCGGATGGGCAGCCGGCGGCGGCGATCACGGTCTCCGCCGTTCGGACGAGGCTCGGACCAAGGCGCGAGCAGGAGGTTGCGGAGATATTGCTGCGGGAGGCGCGGATCATCGAGCAGGCCATTCGCGGCTAAGCACGGACGGCGCTGCTTCGCCTCTCCCGCCTGCGGGAGAGGCCGACGCGCTCGCAGAGCGCGGCGGGTGAGGGCTCTCACCACGCAGGGACATCCGCTGCAATCCTCGACAATCCCGACGCGGAGATACCCCCACCCCCAGCCCTCCCCCGCAAGCGGGAGAGGGAGCGCATCGTCTTCACGGCGCTATCAATGGGCTGACTTCGTGCGCCATTTTGTGGCACAACGCCTCCACCACCGACAGACCCAACGAGGCCACGCATGCCCGCGCCAAAACCGCCTGCCTTCGAGACCCTGAGCCTGCATGCGGGCCAGCATCCGGACCCTGCGACCGGGGCCCGCGCGGTGCCGATCTACCAGACCACGTCCTACGTGTTCCAGGACTCCGATCACGCGGCTGCGCTGTTCAACCTGGAGCGCGCCGGCCACATCTATACGCGCATCTCCAATCCGACCACCGGCGTGCTGGAGGAGCGGCTCGCGGCACTGGAGGGCGGCGTCGGCGCGATCTGCACCGCGAGCGGCATGGCCGCGCTGCATCTGGCGATCGCGACGCTGCTCAATGCCGGCGATCACATCGTGGCGTCGAGCTCGCTCTATGGCGGCACCATCAATTTGCTGGCGCACACGCTGCCGCGCTTCGGCATCACCACGACGTTTGTGAAACCGCGCGATCTCGACGCGTTCCGCAGCGCCATCAAGCCGAACACGAAGCTCGTGATCGGCGAGACCATCGGCAATCCGGGGCTGGAGGTGCTCGACATTCCCAAGGTCGCGCAGATCGCGCATGACGCGAAGATTCCGCTGCTGATCGACAACACCTTTGCCACGCCCTATCTGAGCCGTCCGATCGAACTCGGCGCCGACATCGTCATGCATTCCGCGACCAAATGGATCGGCGGCCACGGCATCGCGATCGGCGGCGCCATCGTCGACGGCGGCCGGTTCGACTGGCGCGCATCGGGAAAGTTCGCCGTGCTGACCGAGCCCTATGGCGGCTATCACGGCATCGTCTTCGACGAGCAGTTCGGTACGGCCGCCTTCATCATGCGCGCGCGCACCGAGGGCCTGCGCGATTTCGGCGCCTGCCTGTCGCCGACCAACGCGTTCCAGCTGCTGCAGGGCGTCGAGACGCTCGGCGTGCGCATGGACCGCCACATGCAGAACACGCATCTCGTGCTGGAGGCACTGAAGTCCAACAAGGCCGTCGACTGGGTGCTGCATCCCTCGCTGGAGACGCACACGGACTATCAGCTCGCAAAGCAGCTCCTGCCCCGCGGCGCCGGCTCGATCATCTCCTTCGGCATCAAGGGCGGGCGACCCGCGGGCCGCAAGTTCATCGAGAGCCTGCGCATGATCAGCCATCTCGCCAATGTCGGCGACGCCAAGACGCTGGTGATCCACCCGGCCTCGACCACGCATCAGCAGATGGATTCCGAACAGCTCAAGGCTGCCGGCATCGGCGAGGAGCTGGTGCGGCTGTCGGTCGGCATCGAGACCGCGAGCGACATCATCGACGATCTCGCCCAAGCGCTGCGCATCTCGCAAAAGGTCTGACACCATGAATCTCTCCGTCAACGGCGTTGATGTGTTTGTCGCAACCGGCGGCCGCGACTTCGACAAATCCCTGCCCGCGGTCGCCTTCATCCATGGCGCCGGCTTCGACCATTCGAGCTGGGCGCTGCATACGCGCTGGTTCGCCCATCACGGCTTTGCCGTGCTGGCACCTGATCTCCCCGGTCACGGCCGCTCGGCCGGACCTTCGCTCCGCAGCATCGCAGAGATGGCCGACTGGACGGCGGCGCTGCTCGACGCGGCTGGCAGCTCGAAGGCGCATCTGATCGGCCATTCCATGGGATCGCTGATCTCGCTGGAGACCGCCGCGCGGCATCCCGACAAGGTGTCCGCGCTGAGCCTGATCGGCACTGCCGCGACCATGACGGTCGGCCCGGATTTGCTGAAGGCAGCCGAGGCCAACTCGCAGGACGCAAACGATATGGTGTCGATCTGGGGCCTTGGCTTCAACGCGGAGCTCGGCGGCAGTCTCGCGCCGGGCCTATGGATGCATGGCGGCGCGCAGGCGGTGCTGAAGGCTTGCGAACCCGGCGTGCTGTTCAGGGATTTGTCGGCCTGCAATGCCTACGCGAATGCGCTTGCCGCCGCCGCGAGCGTGAAGGTGCCGACAACGCTGATCCTCGGCGAGCGGGACATGATGACACCGGCGAAGGCCGGCAAGGCTCTCGCTGCGGCAATCCCGCATGCGAAGACCGTCCTGGTGCCGGGCGCCGGTCACATGATCATGGCCGAGCGCCCTGATGAACTGCTGGCCGCCTTACGGAACTGAAAAGGATCAATCGTCCGCGCCCGTCGAAGCTGATCAGCTCAAACGCCTCCCCCGCTCGGAGAACACCGCGCGTGCGGCGCGTTCGGCCTCGCGCGCCGAGCGGAACTGGCGGCCTTCGAGGCTGTCGAATAGGCGCTCGGAGGAGAAGAAGCGGAAGCCGCGTGCATCTCGCGTGACGATGCCGGCGGCGAGGTCGTGGATCTCGATGATGTAGGCGTTCGACTGGGTCTGGGGCATGGCTGCTCGTTCGCCGATGGCTCGGCGTTCCTGTTTGGGGATTCTTGGTGCTGGGAGGTGCTAGGAGGCGGTCAGCAACAACAACAGGCGCCCGTGGCCGCCGAGACACAGCGCCTCGTCATGCACGCATGCATGTCATCAGGATTGCGCTGGTGATCGGTTCTCATATCGCAGCTTGGGCTCGAGAAGCAGTTTCAATGCTCCGAATATCGAGCGATTAATGCGTTCGGTCAATGAAATGGCTATCCATATTTGTCGTGAGCGCGCTGGGGCGTTTCTCTCGCAGCAAGCGCCGACAGGCGGATTCATCTCGCGCGGCCGACATCGGCTGCGACGATATGCTGGGCTTTGTAGGGTGGGCAAAGCGAAGCGTGCCCACCATGTGCGTGTAACTGGAGAGAGTTCGCGGGCACGGCGCAAGTGCGCCTTTGCCCACCCTACGATTCTTTTCGTGAGGAGAGAGACCCCTCACCCAAGAAAGGTCACCACATCGTCGCGGCCGCGCGGGCGGGCCAGGCGCGATCGTATTCTTCGCCGCCGACCTTATTCTCGCTCATCTCGGCGAGGATCTGGCCGGGCGTTGGCAGCGTCTTCGGGTCGACGCGCTTGTCGGGATTCCAGAGGTCGGAGCGCACGATGGCGCGGGCGCACTGGAAGTAGATTTCGTCCACATTCATCACCATGACGCTGCGCGGCGCCTTGCCTTCGACCTTGAACGAGGCCAGCAGTTCGGGATCGACCGAGAGATGGGCGCGGCCGTTGACGCGGGTCGCGTTGCCGGAGCCGGGGATCAGAAACATCAGCGACACCCTGGGATCGCGCACGATGTTGCGCAAGGAATCGACGCGGTTGTTGCCACGGCGATCCGGCAGCATCAGCGTCTTGGGATCGTGGATGCGGACGAAGCCGGGCAGATCGCCACGCGGCGAGCAGTCGATCCCTTCCGGCCCAATGGTGGCGAGCGCCGCGAACGGCGCCTTCTCGATGAAAACCCGATAGAGCGGCGTGACGTGGTCTGCGACTTTCACGGTCGAGGCATCGTTGGTGACGCCGTAGATGGCCTCCAGCTGTTCGACCGTTTCGATCACCGACATTCCGTTCTCCTTGCCGTACCGGCTATTCCTGCCAGCCTTGATTCCTGATCACGCGCAGGAGCTGGCGGCTATGATAGTCCGCGGTGCCGGCGTTGAGGATGGTGACATCGGCAGGCGTCGAGGCGTTGTCGACGCTGCGGGTGAGGCGCTCGGCGATGTTGCCGTCGCTGTGCCGCGCGCGCGCGGCAAGCCGGGCGGCCAACATCTCCGGTGGCGCAGTGACCGCGACCACCACGACATTCCCATAGGTCTGGCGAAGTGCGGAGATCACCGTGCGCGAGACGTTGACGACGACCGTGCGCTCGGCGCGGATATCGTCGTTGATCCCGGTCGACAAGGCGTAGGAGTGCCCGTGCGCCTCCCAATGCACCGCGAAATCGCCGTGCTCGCGCGCACGACGGAATTCGTCTGATGTCACCGCGATGTTGTCCTCGTCGGCGGAGGATTCGCGCGTGACGACACGGCGCGGAAAGACGACGCTGGGGTCATCGACGCACGCCGCCCGCGCCAGTCGCAGCAGCGTGTCCTTGCCGGCGCCGCT
>NZ_JALBGZ010000505.1:0-4774 GCF_023006515.1 Bradyrhizobium sp. PRIMUS42 | reverse complement strand
CAGGCCCGGCCCGCCGTCTCGGCGTTTCGCGCGAAAGCGCAAGACGCCGGCGGCGGGACGGTGCGTTCGTCGCAGGGCGACGGACGCGAATTCCCTTTGCGCAACCCAGGGGCTAGAACGTCTGCCGAGTCTGATCGAGCGGAGAGCGTGACCTGTGGGGCGATTGGCGAAACGTACGGTGCGCCTGGCATTGATCCTGGCCTTGCCGCTGGCGCTTGCGGCCTGTTTCGGCAGCGATGGTGACCGTCCAACCATCATCGGTGGCACGCAGGCCGGAGGGCCGCAGCCGTTTCCCGACAATTTCCGCAGCGACACGCTGGCCCTGATGCGCACTTATCTGAACAACCCCGTCGGCGTGCGCGAGGCCAGCATGGCCGACCCGGTCCAGCGCGAGGTCGGCGGCCGGCAGTTCTATGTAAGCTGCCTGCATTTCACCCCGCGCGAGAGCGATGGCAGCTACAAGGCCATGCGGGAGCGCGCGGTGATCTTCGTCAACGGGCGGGCGGACCGCGTCTTCGACCGGACCAGCGAGCTCTGTGCCGGCGCGGTTTACGCTCCCTTTCCGGAACTGGAAAAGATGGCGCGGTAGCACAAGGCTCGTCTTCATCGCCTGGTGTTAGAACGCGATTGCCGGAGCCGCTGGATCACATTTCGGCGAGCTTTGAACGGGATGGTTTCGGGTTGCGACAAATCGTTACGGCAGGCCTTGCGCGCGCGACAGAAACAGTCGGCGCAGGGCGGCGGGACGGAACAAAATCGCATTGTTGCCACCCCGTCACAGTAGCGAACGATCAACGTTCCGGCATCGCCGCGAAGCAACCCAATTCACGCCACGTTGTTTCCTGAGTGTCGTAGATGAAAGAACGGGGATGACCATGAAATCGATTTTGCTGGGCGCAGTCGCTCTGCTCGCGCTGGCCGGATCGGCCGCAGCAGCCGACATGCAGCCGCGCCCTTATACCAAGGCGCCGGCCTATACGCCGCCGCAGGTGATTTACAATTGGACCGGCTTCTACATCGGCGGCCATGTCGGCGGCGCGTTTGCCGGCGACAGCAGCTTCCAGTCCAGCGACGCCCGCTTCCTGGGCGGCGTGCAGGGTGGCTTCGACTACCAGTTCGCGCCCAACTGGGTGGTGGGTATCGAGGCCCAGTATTCCTGGCTGCCGACCAACAACAACGGTGCCACGTTCCCGCTGGGCACGCAGGTGACCTCCAACACCGACCAGCTCGGGTCGGTGACTGGCCGCATCGGCTACACCTGGGGTCCGACGCTGCTCTACGCCAAGGGCGGTTACGCCTGGCGCAATGGCGGCCTGGGCGTCAACGTCGCGGGCGTGCCGCAGACCTTCACCGCGACCGGCAACAGCAAGGACGGCTACACCGTCGGCGCCGGCCTCGAATACATGTTCGCACCGAACTGGTCGGCCAAGGCCGAGTACCAGTACTATAATTTCGGCAGCACCACCTTCACCTCCGGTCCGGCCGACATTGTAGGCGTTCGTGGCCGGGAGGACGAGCATACCGTCAAGGCCGGTGTGAACTACCGCTTCGGCTGGGGCGGTCCGGCAGCCTCGCGCTACTGACCGTCTCCCGCGAGATCACGTTCTGACAAAGGCCGGCTCTGCCGGCCTTTCGTTTGCCCGCCGGCCCCCTTCGCCCGCCCTCTGTGTTTGCAATGTGTGAACCATCTGGCGCGTCATTTGCAGGCAAACATTCCGGCGCGCGCCTTCTCACGCCCGTCATGGGATCGGGGTAAAGCAAAAATAATTTTTGCCGCTTACGGAACTCGCGCTCCGGAAAGCGTTATATGAGAATTACCGGGCTGGTGGGACGACGGACATGCGTATCTTGGTGTCGGCAGTGGCGCTCTCGTGCTTGGTCTGCCTGCCGTGCTCTGCACAGACAATCCTCAAATCCGAGCCTTTGATGCTGGCACCTTACGAGGTGGCTTTCGTCAAGGACGTGTCCTGTCCGTCGGGCAAGGTGCTGAAGGTCACCGGTGCCATCCGCGGGCTGCATCGCCGCAAGGCCTGTGTGGCGCTGGCCGGTGAGCAGGCTTCGCTGGCAGCCGCAACGCCTTGATCAGGTTGCGGCATCCGCCGCAGAACCTCACGGATTCAGCTCAAGCTCCATCCTGGACTGGCGCTCGGCCTCGGCCTTGTTCTTGGCGGGGTCCTCGCCCTGGGCGACCCGGCAGGGCTTGATCTCGTACTCATTGTCGAGCACCCGGCGCGGCCCGGGACGGTCCTCGTCGGCGCTGACATCCACGACCAGGCCGCTCAGGTGCGCGAGCTTCCAGACGTCGGATTCGCTCGGATAGGCCTTGCTGATCTGGGCGTCGTTGCAAAACAAGGCGTAGGGCATTCTTCCCGCTCCCGGAAAGCGCGTTAACGACCGCATCTGCCGCCGGGTTCCGGATGGCAGGCGATCACGAAGCCGTGATCGACGCTGCCGGGTGGTTCTGAGTCCTTAACGAGTCCTGAATCGCGAAAAAAAGAATCCCCGGGACTCGTTTGGCGGAATCAGCGGATGTTTTCCGCCATGACGAGCGACCTGAAGACCTCCTGCGGGCACATGCTCCTGCCGCTGACGCTGGCGCTATTCGGCGCCTGCGCGGCCAATCTTTGGCTGGTGTGGTCCTGGCTGTAGGCCTCTGCCGGGAGGCAGGCGCTATTTTTTGGCCAGTGGGCCGGAGGCGTCGTGGATGGCGGCGCGTAATTTGGTCAGGATTTCGGCACAATATTCCTCGCGCTCGCGCTCGAACCGCTCCTGATGCTTGCGGAAATTGGCGATGCGGGCCTGCATCTCGGTGCGGAAATCGCTGCTCGCCCGCGGCGGCGAAAGCTGGATGGGCTGAGGCTGCGGAGGGGGCTGGGGCGGCTTGATCTCGGCCATGACGGCCTCGACTGCGACGACCTCGACGGTTGCCGCCGGAGACTCCGACGGCGCGTCCGGCCGAAGGACGTCATCCTTCTTGCCGGTCACCGATTGAACAAAGGCCATTGTCTGCGCGATCAGTGCGTCGCGCTCCCTGATCCACTTCATGGTCCACCTCAGCCGTGCCCCATTCCAGCAAAGCGGCTGCGTCGAATCAAGGTCGTTTGCAAGGGATTGCATATTTTTCCCGGTCGCCCGACATTAGGAGGATGGATGCCGAAGACGAACGGGTGGACGAAGCGGAGGGCTTGAGGCTCATCCGCGCGTTCCTGTCGCTGCCGCCCGACAAGCGGGCGGAGGTGATCGCGTTCGTGGAGGAATTGGCGCGTGCCCATGGCCGCCCCGACGAGGGCACGGAGACATCGCCGAGGTGAGCGCTATCGCTGGCGCGGGTTGATGTTGGGCTCGAACGGCGCGCCGACCACCCGAACCGGTGTCTGAGCGGTCGCGTCGATCGCCACCCTCTCGGCAGCCGGCTTCTCCGGGGTAGGCCCAGGAACAGGTTCAAGTACGGGGTCGAACAGCGTCAAGGTGCCGGCCAAGGCGCTACAGCACAGTGTCACCGTCGCCAGCAGAAACATGTTTCGGTTTTCTTCCCGGATGCGCATGGATCGAGAACGACAACGCACGTCCTTGGTTCCGAGCGGTTCTATATTCGGAGCGCCGATGCTGTCTATTGCGCCAGCAGGAATCCCATTGCGATGGCGAACAGCACGGCCGTCATCACGACGGCCGTCACCGCGCCGGCGGCGATCCTGGCTTTCTCTTTGGCCGTGGTGGAGCGCATTGGACGGCATGTTAGCTCATGCTGAGCTCAGGTCCAGCTCGTGACGTCCGCGCCCCGGTCAGGCGGCGAGCCTTGCCTTGAAGAACCGCGTGACGCTGGAGCAGGCGATTTCGGATGTGACGCGCTCGCTGTATAGTCTGCCCGCGCCGGAATATCGACTCGCGTCCCGTCCGATGATCGCCAACCGTCCACCCGTGCTCGCTCACGAGCGTTTCCTCGGCGACCGCGACAATTTCGCGGGCCTCGATCTCGCTGCGCGTTTCGAGCGGATCGAGCGGACCAACCTTTGGGGCGCTGCCAGCTCGGTGTCGGGCCTTGGCTCGGAGGATACTGCCACGGCCGCGATCCGGGAGGCGCTTCCGCCGTTGCTGCAACGGCTCGGCGCGCGCTCGTTGCTCGATGCGCCCTGCGGCGATGCGGGCTGGATCGGACGCATCAAGCTCGATCTCGACTACATCGGCACCGACATTGTGCCGTCGCTGATCGAGGCCAACAACCGGCGTGTGGCGGGCGGCGAATTGGCCGGCCGATTCCTGGTCGCCGATATCACGCGCGATGCGCTGCCGCGGGCCGATCTGATCCTGTGCCGGGACTGCCTGGTGCATCTGAGTTTTCACAACATCGCCCGCGTCATTGCGCGCTTTCGCGAGAGCGGCGCGCAATTCCTGCTCGTCACGACGTTTCCGGAGTGGGAGGACAACCGCGATTGCGAGGATGGTGACTGGCGCGCGCTCGACATGACGAAGGCGCCGTTCAATTGGCCGGCGCCGCGCGCGTTGATCGACGAGCGCTGCGAGGAGGGCGATGGCGGCTGGCGCGACAAGAGCCTCGGGCTGTGGCGGCTGGACGAATTGCCGGATCGCGCCCGCACGACCACGGACGTGTGAGCGCTGCGGGCGCAACGTCCATTGCGTCCGTGATCGCCCCGGCGATAGACTTGTGTCGCGATCCCGTATCGCGGTGACGCGCCGGAGCCCACCATGCGAGCACGTGCTGTCTTCGCCGCGATGTTGGCCTGGTGCAGCGCGCCGGCACTGGCCCAGCAGGACG
>NZ_JALBGZ010000504.1:0-4807 GCF_023006515.1 Bradyrhizobium sp. PRIMUS42 | reverse complement strand
GACATCACCAACGGCATCGTCACGATCGAGATCGCCGAGGGCGCACTCAAGACCATCACGCTCGACCGTGCCAGGGGCGTGCGCGTGCGCGAGGATCTCCTGCGCGCCATCATCGAGGGCCGCGTCAAGCCGGACGGCGTGACGCGGCAGGATCTGGAAGACGCGCTCTTGCGCATGAACGACCTGCCGGGCGTCTCGGTGCACGCCAAGCTCGCGCCGGGCGAAGCGCCGAATACCAGCAAGCTCGTCGTCGGCGTCGCGCAGGCGCCCGTCGTCGGGGGCGGCATCTGGGCCGATAATTACGGCAGCTCCAACGTGGGCAAGGCGCAAGGCAACGGGCTGGTGAGGCTCACCGACGTGTCCGGCTACGGCGACCTGACGCGGCTTTCCGGCACGGTCTCGCAAGGGCAGGAGTTCGGCTCGCTGGCGACGAGCGTGCCGCTCGCAGCCAGTGGGTTTGTCGCCAATGCGACCTACAGTTATCTCGACTACCACAATATCGACGCCATCGGCCGCGCCCTCGGCCTCACCGGTTTCGCTCATTTCGCCAATGGCGGCATCGACTACAGCCTGATCCGTTCGCGCGATTTCAACCTCCAGCTTGGCGGCACCGTGACCTGGAAGGCGCTGGTCGACGACAGCGTCGCCGGAACGCTCCAGGACAAGCGCTCGACCTCCGGCACGCTCAGCCTCAACGGCGACCGGCGCGACGCGCTGCTCGGCGGCGGCATCACCAACTGGTCGGTGAGTTGGACCTATGGCGATCTCGATCTTTCGCGCTTGGCGAGCGCGCTTGCCGCCGACCAGGCTGGACTCCAGACGCAAGGGCGGTTCAACCGGATCAACGCCACGGTCGCGCGGCTTCAGGCCTTGCCCGGCGACTTCGCGCTGTTCGGCCGCCTCTACGGGCAATGGGCCGACAAGAACCTCGATTCTTCGGAAGATTTTGCGCTGGGCGGCCCGTTCGGCGTGCGCGGCTATCCCGTGGGCGAGGGGCGCGGCGACATGGGCGTGCTCGGTACGCTGGAGCTCCGCTACAACGCGCCGGTGCCGGCGCGGTTCGGCAGCCTGCAACTCGCGAGCTTCCTGGACGGCGGCTACGTCAAGATCAATGTGTCGCCGAACGGCATCGCGCCGGTCACTGTCTGCGGCTGCAATGACTACGGCCTCGCCAGCGCCGGCCTCGTCGCGCGCTGGACGCGCGAGTGGCTGAACGTCTCGGCAAGCTGGGCCCATACGCTCGGCGACAATCCCGGCCGTTCCATCATCACCGGGGCCAACGCCGATGGCGTCAAGGCCAACGACCAGTTCTGGCTGCAAGCTGGCATTCGCTTCTGATGTTTCGAGAGGGTACGCTATGACATCGACCCTGCCGCGGATGCGGTTCGCAATCGCCCTGTCCGCGACCACGGCGCTGACGCCGCCGGTGCTGGCCCAGACCCTGCCGACCGGCGGTCAGGTCGTGTCGGGACAGGCCACGATCAGCCAGTCCGGCAACGCCATGACGATCAACCAGTCGAGCGACCGGATGATCGCCAACTGGCAGAGCTTTTCGATCGGCGCCGGCAACTCCGTGACCTTCAATCAGCCCGGTGCATCCTCGGTGGCGCTGAACCGCGTCGTCGGCCAGGACCCGTCAAAAATCCTCGGCAGCCTCAGCGCCAATGGGCAAGTGTTCCTGATCAATCCGAACGGCATTGCCATCGGCAAGACCGGCAGCGTGCAGACCGGCGGCTTCGTCGCCTCCACGCTCGGCATCAGCAACGCGAATTTTCTGGCTGGTCGCTACAATTTCACCGGCAGCGGCGGCGCGATCAGCAACGAGGGCAGCATCTCCGGCAAGGTGGTGGCGCTGATCTCGCCGAGCGTCAGCAATTCCGGCACCATCACCGGCAGCACGGCGCTCGCCGCCGGCACTGACGTGCTGCTCGACTTCAATGGCGACGGCCTGCTCTCGGTCGAGGTCAAGGCCTCCACCGTCAAGACGCTGGTCGAGAACAAGGGGCTGATCCGTGCCGATGGCGGACTCGCCATCCTCACCGCCAAGGGCGCGAGCGACGCCATGAAGGGCGTCGTCAACAACACCGGCGTGGTGCAGGCCGCGAGCATCGGCAGCAAGAATGGCCGCATCCTGCTGCTCGGCGACGCCAAATACGGCGAGGTCAATGCCGGCGGCACGCTGCGGGCCCGCTCGGTCGAAACCTCCGCCGCCAAGGTCAATCTCGCCGCCGATCTGAAGGTGGACACGCTGGGCGGACGCTGGCTGATCGATCCCGTCAACATCACCATCGACGCCAATTACGCCAGTGCCTTGCAGACGGCGCTTGCGAGCGGCGACGTGACGGTGACGACCTCGGGCAGCGGCACCGATGAAGGCAACGTCACGGTCAACTCCGCCGTCACCTGGGGCTCGCATATCCTGACGCTGCGGGCCGACAACAACATCGTCATCAATGCGCCGCTGACGTCGACCGGCACGACGAGCAGTGACGGGCTGGTCCTGCAATACGCACAGACCACGGCCACCGGTGGCTACACCATCAACGCGCCGGTCAACCTGGCAGCGGGCAGCCTGTTCCAGACCCAGAAAGAATCTGACGTCGCCATCACCTATGCGGTGATCACCGACGTGAATGCCCTGCAGAACATCAACACCAACCGGTCCGGCAACTACGTGCTGGGCGCGAACATCGATGCCAGCGCCACGGCGGGTTGGAATGGTGGCGCCGGCTTCACGCCGATCGGCGGCATCGGCGATATCAGCAGCTATTTTTCCGGCATTTTCGACGGGCTCGGTCACCACATCAGCAACCTGACCATCAACCGGCCGTCCAGCGATAACATCGGCCTGTTCGGCTACATCGATGGCGGGACCATCCGCAATGTCGGATTGGAAGGCGGCAGCGTGACGGGCAATAATGCCGTCGGCGGGCTGGTGGGGTCGAGCGGCCTCTGGGTCTACGGCGGCACGAGCAGCGTCGCTTACAACACCATCAGCAACGTTTACAACACCGGCAATGTGACCGGCACCGGCGCCTTGATCGGCGGGCTGGTCGGCGACGCCTATATCACGACGATCAGCAACTCATATGCCACCGGCACGGTTGCGGGCTATGGCGCCGCCGGCGGGCTGGGAGGGCGCGTCGTCGCCTCGTTCGTTTCCAACTCATATGCGACCGGCAACGTGTCGGCGATCTGGGACGGTGCCGGCGGGCTGATCGCGTACAATATCGGCACGTGGATGGGACCGAACCCCGCGGATTATGCCATAGGTACGGTGAGCCACTCTTATGCCACGGGTACCGTATCTGGCGGCATCATGGTTGGTGGCTTGTTGGGGTACAGCAACATCGGTCTCGTCACCGACAGTTACGCCACCGGCAATGTTTCGGGCACCGGCGCAATTGGCGGCACAGGCACAGCTGCCGGTGGACTGGTGGGGTTCGAACAGTACAGCCGGGTGGAGCGGTCTTACGCCACCGGCAACGTGTCCGGTGTCAAATCGGTCGGCGGGCTGGTGGGAGCCAGCTGGTACGGCGCTGTGGTAAGTCAGTCTTACGCGACCGGCAATGTGACCGGCAGCGGCATCGTCGGCGGTCTGGTCGGGCACAGCAATGAAGCCGTTTGGGTGCTCGATTCCTACGCCACGGGAGCAGTTTCAGGAACTGACGTGGTCGGCGGGCTGGTGGGGATGAATCAGGAAAGCCACGTGGTCCGGAGCTACTTCGCGGGCACCGTGTCGGGAACCAGCAATGTCGGCGCGATCGTGGGGCTGAACTGGGATGGCGGCCAAGTCATCCAAAGCTATGCGAACAGGGAGACATCGGGGCAGAGCGCCGCCTGTGGCGGATCCGGCGGCGTCAGCAACGTCTGCGACGGCAGCATGCTCACCACGGCACAGCTGCGCGATCCCTTCACCTTCATCAACAACGGCTATGACTTTGCCGCCGTCTGGGGCAAGTCCGTCAGCGGCGCCAATAACGGCATGCCGGTGCTGCGCGCGTTCGGCGACACCGTCTACGATGCCTATGTCAACGTCGCGGGCTCGGCCAGCACCACCTATGGCACGCTGGCCTCGCTCGGCGGATTGACGATGACCGGCGTGAACGCCAATCGCGTCACGCTCGGCTGGGGCAGCGCCGTCACCACCGCATTGGGCGCGGGCAGCTACAATCTCAGCGGCTCCGACGTTCTCAGCGCGACCGGTTCGGGCGGCGCGGTCTATGTCGGATCGGTCGCGGTCGGCCTCACCATCGACAGGGCGCCGCTCACCATCACCGCCAACGCGTCCAAGACCTATGACGGCCTCGCCTTCTCTGGCGGCAGCGTCGCTTATTCCGGCTTCATGAATGGCGAGACTGCATCCGTGCTGTCGGGCACGCTCAGCTATGGCGGCACGGCGCAGGGCGCGGTGAATGCCGGCCGCTACGGCCTGACGGCGGCGGGCCTCTCGTCGGCCAATTACGCCATTACATTTGTCGACGGTTCACTCACCGTCAACAAGGCGGCACTCACCGTCACAGCCAACGACGTCACCAGGATTTATGACGGCGTGCCGTTCTCCGGGGGCAGCGTGACCTATTCCGGCTTCGTCAACGGTGAGGGGCTACCTGCGCTCTCCGGCACGCTCGTCTATGGCGGCTCGGCCCAGGGGGCGCGCTATCCCGGTGTCTACGGTATCGCGGCCGCGGGCCTGACGTCCGTGAACTACGACATCACCTATGTCGACGGCCGGCTCGCGATCACTTCGCGGGATACGGGCGGCTGTTCGCTCGGGGCTGGCGGCAGCCCGGTCTGCGGCGCCACT
>NZ_JALBGZ010000503.1:0-4808 GCF_023006515.1 Bradyrhizobium sp. PRIMUS42 | reverse complement strand
GCCTTCGCCGCCGCAGAGCTGCCGCCCTGTTTGCGAGGCGACGTCGCGGCCTGATGGCTTGCGGCCGCCTCACTCTTTTCGAGATCGGCGCGGCGCTGCTCGGCGTCCTGAAGTGCCGACAGGACGGCACGCAACGAGGTGACGCATTGCTCGATCTTCTCGTTGTTCTCGTCGATGGCGCGGGACAGCACCTCGAACTGCGCCTCCAGATCCATCTGCCGCGCGATGCCGGCGCGGGCGAGGTCGTCGCGCCCGTCGGTGATCGCCCCTTCGATCTTGGGCGCGAGATCGGTCATCTCGCGTTCGATCTCGGTGCGGCGCGCGTTGAGGCGGTATTCCTCGGCACGCGCAGCGCCGAGCGCATCGCGCGCCTCGCTTTCGGCGCGCTCGATCTCGCGGATGGCCTGTCCGACCACCCCAAGCTTGTTCTTGCCTTCAGCCTGCTCGATCGCGTCATAGGCGATCCCGGCGATCAGGCGCCCGACCCGTGACAGGAAATTTTCGGGAGCGGCAGCGATGGTATCCATAGCGTTCTCCTCCTCTGGCAGAGTGTTCGGCGTAACGCCGTAGTGAACTTCGAAACCGTCATCGGTGCGGATCAGGCGCGCGGGCACGCTTTGCCCCCAGCCCTTGGCATAGCCGGCATAGTCGAACGGCACTCTGAAGCGCCCTTGCACGGTCGCAATCGAAATGGTGGCCGGGCCCTTGATCTTGGCGAGCTTGTCGTCGAGCGGCAGACGACGGCCCTGCGCTGCGCGATATTCGGTGCGGTCACGCAGGCCCAGCGTCACCAGGCGCGACGGCAGCGCGGTCTGTTTGCGGATCGGGTCATAGGCGTGGGCATGCAGCAGCACGACGTTGGAGCCGACATTGTGGCTCCGTGCGACCTCATCGAGGATCTCCATCATGCGGTCATATGCCCTGAACGTCGCCTCCAGCGCGGCCTTGGCGGCCGGATCAGGGGCAAGCCTGTAACGCAGCGCGGACGGCGCGTTTCGGGGCGACTGGCTCATCGAAAGCACTAAAGCACCATATTGGTGCTTTAGGAAGCGGAGATGCGATCACGTTCCACTGATCCTTTTTGCACTCTATCCATTCGTCGCGGTGGTCGGGCAGCGCGTTCAAGCCGGGCTGTTCACCCCTAGATCACGGCCTATCAAGACTTCTTGCACGCGCGGGTTGCACTTTGAGACGAAATGCAGGGAGCGTACGGCAACGACCTCACCTGCCACGTCCCTGATCCACAGCCTGTCCGCAGCATATCCACAGGGCCGATATCGCGGATTGCTCAGCGGGTCGGGCGACTTGCTGCGCACAAACCCACAGGCTGCTGCGTTCAACCGCCGGCCTGATCGAACACGCTGCGGCAGGCTTCGCTCAGGCTCGAGCGGTTGCGCCGCAGGCACGCCGTGATGGCGCGGACGTTGGGGATTTCGCCGGCGCAGAGCCGGTAGACGTCTGGCGTGCAGGCCCGGCGCTGTTCGGCTGTCCCTTGCGCGTGGGCGGCGGAGGCGAACAATGTGAGGAAGAGCCCAACCGTCGAGGCGCGGCGCGCCCGGCTCTTCACACCCGCAAACCGCAAGAACCTCGCCTTCATGACCAGTCTCCTGTCTGCCCTGCCTGCTCCGGCCTGCATTGGTCGGTGTGCGAAGGGGTAGGAGAAATAAACCGCTCAGGATGTGATCTCTTTCACACTGCCGGCGCAGCGGAGGAACCTAGGGTCCCCGGGGGATCTTAGAAAATCGCTAACCAATTGGGACCCGATCGCCGGATCGTTAAAATGCGAACGATCGGATCAATCGGGTAACAAGCCGGCTTTGCGACATTGCGCCATCCGCGTTCTGCGAGGGTGCGATGAGAAGCGAAGCCGAATTCAATTTGCTGCTGGATGCCGTCCGGGACGCCATGGTCATTGAAGATTTCGCTGCCGCGCCGGAGGAGGAGTTCGTGCTCCGCTCGCGGAGTTTTGACGCGATGCCCAATGCGGCCAATGACAATGAGGGCGCCTGGCCTCTCCTGCCGTTTCCCGACGGCTGGTACGCGGCCTGCTGAAGGCTGCTTCGCCGTTGATCGCAGCGCCCGCGGGCGTGTTGCTAAAGGGCTTAAGCCCGGCGCGGCAACGATCAGCTCTTGACGCGATCCTCGCCATCCTGCGTCGCCCGGTCGGGTGCGGACGATGGAAAGATGCTGTCATAGATCGCGCGGGCCTCACGGATGAGGCGAGCCCGCTCAAGCTCGGTTTTCGGGACAAATCGGACGATATCGCCCACGGGTTGCTCCAGCGCTCGTTGATGAAAGTCGCATCACGTCGCAGATGCGAACTCTATGCCAGCGGGCGTGAATCGGGCGTTTCCAGCACGCCCCGGGCAACCCCGGTGACCGGGCCGCCCCGCACCTTGGCGGACGCCGCACAGGATCGGCGGAACCTGCGTCGAGATCGAATTTTGCTGAAAGATCAGGGATTTGTAATGGAGGCCACGACCAGAATTGAACTGGTGTACACGGTTTTGCAGACCGTTGCGTAACCACTCCGCCACGTGGCCCCGTAAGGGCGGAGCAATATAGGGGATGCAGGGTTTAGGCAACCGCCTTCGTCCGACTTTCCCGACGACTTTCAGCAGCTTGATGCCCGGCTTGCAGCGCTAGACCTTCGCCCCGCCCGGCCCGCCGAGATAACGGCCGAGAATCTCCTCGGTCGTGCCGGCCGCCATAATCCGCCCCTGCTCCAGCAGGATCGCCCGGTTGCAGGTGCTCTTGATCAGCTCGACGTCGTGCGAGGCGAGCACCAGGATGCCGGCACGGGCGACGATCTCATCCAACCGCTGCCGCGCCTTCTTGCGGAATTGCTGGTCGCCGACGCCGATCCATTCGTCGAGCAGCACGATCTCGCCCTCGACCGCGGTTGCGACCGCGAAGATCAGGCGCAGCATCATGCCGCTGGAATAGGTGCGCAGCGGCAGGTCGAGCCGGTCGCCGAGCTCGCTGAACTCGGCGATCTCCGCGCGCCGTGCATCGATCTCGGCGCGCCGCGCGCCGATCACGAGGCCGCGCCGCATGATGTTCTCGTAGCCGGTTGCTTCCTCGTCGAAGCCGGCCGACAGATCGAACAGCGACAGGCAGCGGCCGAGCACGTCAATGCTCCCCGCCGTCGGATGATAGATGCCGGCGAGAACCCGCAGCAGCGTGGTCTTGCCGGCGCCATTGGCGCCGATGATGGCGAGGCGGTCGCCGGCGCGGATGTCGAGGCTGACCTCGTTCAAGGCCTTGATGAGGTGCGAGACCGCCGCCTTCCGCCGCGGCGTCACGGCGCCGACGAACCGGCTGCGCAGCGAACGGTCGCGAAACGACAGCACCGGAAACGTGACCGAGACGTCGCGAAGCACGATGTGGGCCGTGGTGGTCATGCGCGCATCACAGCCAATACGCCACGCGATGGCGGTATCTTGCGTAACAGCCGAGGCCGATGACGGCCACGACGATCGCATAGACCGCCCCCAACAGCCATTGCTCCGCAGAGGTCGGCTGCGACAATAGCGGCCGGCGCACGAGATCGAGCAGCGTCGCAAACGGATTGACCCACGTCAGCCAGTGAAAGGCGGTGCCGCGCACACTGTCCTCGGTCCAGATGATCGGCGTGAGAAAGAAGATGAACTGCAGGCCGCTGACGATCGCCGAACCAATGTCGCGAAAACGCGCGCAGAGCATGCCGAGCGCGACCGCGCCACCGAGCAGCACGAGAAACAGGATCGCAAAGCCGGGCATCACGAGCAGCATGTTCCAGTGCAGCGGCCAGGGCATCACGACATAGAGCAGCACGACGATCACCAGGTGATGCGCGAAGATGAGGACGTTGCGCGCGATCATCTGGAGGACATGAACGATCAGCGGCGCCGGCACCGCCTTGATGAGATGACCGGACGCCACGAAGATGTTGGAGCCCTCCTGGAGCGTCGTGGCGATCAGGGTCCAGACGATCAGGCCGACCGCGAAGGACGGCAGGAAGGCGCCGATGTCCTGCTTGAACAGTGCCGCATAGACCGTGCCGACGCTTGCGATCGTCGCAGCGAGGGTCAGCGTGATCCAGAGCGGGCCGATCACGGTCCGCCGGTAGCGCAGCGAAATGTCCATCAGCGCGAGCGTGCCCCAGCGATCGGGCCGCGCCGCCTGTGTCAGGATTTCCTTCGCCGCGAGCTGAATTCGACTGCCCCTTCGGATGCCGCTCTCCGATGCCGCAACAGGGAAGCGGATAGCGACCGGTTTCGATCGATGACCTCAAAATGCCCGCGCCTCGCGGTGCAATCAACCGTACAGACGAAGTGGGCCGAAGTCAGGCTCGTTTGCGCCGACGGAAGTCGCGCCGGCCCTTCGGCGCAGGTTTGGGCGCCAATTCCGGCATCTCGGCCTGGACCTCGCGGTAGCGTGTCAACAGCCGTTCAAAACTCGCATGCAGCGCGTCGGCGATGTCAGGACGCCGCTCGAGGCCGGCGAGAATCGTCGCCGCGGCCTCGATGGTCGAGAGCCCGTCGCTGCGCGGCTCGCGGCGCAGGCGCCCATAGCGCGAGGGATGCGCCGGGTTGAGGATCACGCGCTGGCACTTGAGCATCCAGGGATTGCGCCACCACAGTGCCTTCGCCTGGCTCCAGGTGCCGTCGAGCAGCACCACGCCTTCGAGCTTGCCCAGGATCGCGCGCTGGTTGTCCGCGACCTCGCCCTTGCGGTTGAGCGCGACGATCTCGCCTTCGGCTTCGAGATCGGCGGCGCGCGCCGAGCCGAGATAGAGCACGGCCCAGCGCGCGGCATTCTCGACC
>NZ_JALBGZ010000502.1:0-4815 GCF_023006515.1 Bradyrhizobium sp. PRIMUS42 | reverse complement strand
CGATCTCGCGGCAACGGAGATGGCGCTGGGCTCGGCGGCCGTGCGCAGTGGAGCTGCGATCTGCGTGCCGCCAGCCAGGGCCAACGGCACGCTGCTCGCCTTCATTGCCGGCTGATTTGAACTAATTCTTTAACGCCTGTTTACCCGGCGGCCTTAGGATTCCCGCGATCCAGGCCACCGGGACCAGACGCATGTTCAAAGAGGGATCGCCGATCGCCTATGACGCGCCGGCCGAGTTGAAGAAGTGGCCGTCGCTGAAGGGCGAGAGGCAGAAGGACAGAGGTCCGCCCTATCTCGTCTACAACGGCTCGCTCGCCGACTGCGTCCGCGAGCTCATGGGCAAGCCCATTAAAGGCATCTCGCTTTACGACATCATGACGAAGCCCCAAGCCGCCTTCGACCAGACCGTGCTGTCGCCCGGCGATGCCGCCGAGATCGCGATGCGCAAGGATTTCCCCAAGGACGAGTTCAAGGATTAGTTCGCGGCGCGCTTGCCGGCCGCCTTGCCCTGCTGCTTCGAGGAAGATTCCGTCGGCGCATCGAGGAAGACGACGGGCGTGCCGCGCTTGACGTTCTCGCCGAGCACGCGAGCGTCCCAATTGGTGAGCCTGACGCAGCCGTGCGACGCGGACTTGCTGACCCTGTCGGGCTCCGCCGTCCCGTGGATGCCATAGCCCTGCTCCGATAGCCCGATCCAGTACGATCCCACCGGATTGTTCGGGCCCGGCTTGATCTCGAAGGGCCTCTTGGATTTCACGCTCTTGAACTTGTACTCCGGATTGTAATGGTAGGTCGGCAACTCATTGGTGCCGGTGACCTTCAGCGTCCCCGTCGGCGTCGGGCGATCCGGACTGCCGATTGATGCCGGATAGAACGCGACCAGCCGACCAGCCCCCTCGTAAGCCTTCAGCGTCGCGTGCGTCTTGTCGATCTCGATCCGAGCGATGCGCGGAAGCTCGCGTCGCGCCGCCACGTTGGCCACGACAATTGTCCCGCCGACTTTGTCGAACGCCTTTCCAGGATTGAGCGCCTTCAACAACTCTTCGCTCATGTGGAATTTTTCCGCGAGACCTTCGAGCGGACTGGTGTAGCTCAGCGCCTCCACCGACTTCATGTCATCGAGCTTGGCCGGCAGCTTCTTGAGAAACGGTCCCTTCACATCTGCGTCGGTGATCTTGTAATCGACCATGACAGAACCTTCGCTCGCTGCGTTCAGCTTGTCCCAGAGTTCAGGGGCGATCGTCTTGTCGAAGCCGACACCGTTCTGCTCGGCAAACGCCTTTAGCGCCTTCTGCGCGTTTTCGCCGAGCTTACCGTCGATCTGGCCGGGGGAGAATTGCGCGCGATCGAGCAAAATCTGAAGCTTCGTCACCGGCGCGGTGATCTTGTCCGCGGCCGGCTGCTTTTCGGGACGCGCAGCGTCGTTCACCGCTTTCGCATCGAGATTGCCTGCGAGAGCCGGACAGACGAACCACAGTGACATCACCACGCCAAGCATCCATCGCATCATGATCGTCCCAATCAATCCGCAAATCCGCGGGCAGTTTCTTTTTGGGAACACCGTAGTAACACCGAAGGAACCGACGAGACCGCAGCTTTGCCGCAATCGGAAGGTTAATGACTCCCTATCGCTGGCGCATCGCTGGCCGCTCACCCCACAGTTCGAGGTTGCCCAGCAAATGCGATTTGTCGTCGCGGCTTGCGCCGCGTTCCTGATTCTGATGTGCGACCTCGATCCGTCGGCGTCCCGGCAAACATCACTCGTCGACACCACCGTTCTCAAGAACAATCACGCCTCGCCACTTGTTCCAGTGGTCGAACTCTTCCTTGCCAGCGTGCAGGCCATCGAGCTCGCCAACGCGCGCGCGGCGCATGAGGAAACAATCGAGCCACCGCGCGCGGCCGAACCTATCGCCGAGGGGCCGGTTTCACCGACAGACAAATTCTGCCACACGCTTCGCGAGGCCGCCGAGGCCAGCGGCATTCCCGTGCCCTTCTTTGCCCGCCTGCTCTGGCAGGAGAGCCGCTTCAAATCCAACGAGGTCAGCCAGGCCGGCGCCCAGGGCGTCGCGCAGTTCATGCCTGGAACAGCTGCGGAGGTTGGGCTCGACGACCCCTTCGATCCGATGAAGGCGCTGCCGGCATCGGCGAAATTCCTGCGCAAGCTGCGCGACGATTTCGGCAATCTCGGCTTGGCGGCCGCCGCCTACAATGCAGGCCCGGGCCGCATCCAGAAGTGGCTTGCCAAAGAGAGCGAGCTGCCGCGCGAGACGCGCGACTATGTCCGCATCATCACCGGCACCAAGGCCGAGGACTGGACCGAGCGATCCGAGGCGCTAGCGATCCGGATCGACCTGCCGCGCGAGGCGCCTTGCGAAGGTTTCGGCAGTCTCTCGAAGACAAAGGACGTCGCCTGGGTTCCGGTCAACCTGACGCCTTCGGTCACGACCATCATTCGCAAGGCCGAGCAGCTTGCCGCGCGCCAACCGACGAACCGCGCGCGCAAGCGGTTCGCCATTATGCTTCGGAAGAATGCCACGGCCCATGGCAAGGCACGCAGTATGATCGCGGCACGCGCAGCCGGAAAGAGCGCGAAGGCCCGCGCCGTTCGCTTCGCATCACGCGAACGGCCGTCGGGTTAGTGTTCGGAGCCACTCGCTTGAGTGGCTCCGACATTTATCGCGCTAGTCGATCTCCTCGATCACACGGCGCTCACGAGGCTCGATGACGTAGGTCCGAGTGTCGCGGTGGATGTAGCGGTATTCCCGCAGATCCGGCGCGTCCCGATAGACCGTGCTCGGGAATTCCTCGACCTCGACGCTCTCGGGGAGACGGTCGCCGACGCGGATGTCCGTGCGTGCGGTGCTCCCGGTGGTCCGCGCCTCGCTCCGGCCTTCGGTGCGAGTCTTCGCATGCTTGCGGATCGCATCACGATCGCGATCGGAGAACTTGCTGGCGCTGCGCTCGCGCGTGGTGGTCGTCGTGGTCGCCGTGGACTGCCCCGAATACGGCAGCACCGTCACGATCTTGTAGCTCGCTGGATCGACCACGACGATCTGATCCTTGACCAGCGCAAAGCTGTAGCCGCGATATTGCGGCACGATCTCGACGACGTCAGGCGGCAGTGTCGAGAGATGAACGTCGCGCGGCACCACCGTGCCGACATTCAGCGAGAAATTGACGCTGGTCACAGGCCGAACGTTCAGGCGCGAGATCGAGGTGCTGATCTTGGTCTCCTGCTGCCGGTTGAGATTGACGTCGGTCCGCGCGGCCGCCTGTGAACCGGTGCTGGACCGCTCGCCCTGGGCCTGATTGCCGGCTGGCGCAGCCGGCGCCTGCTGAGCCTGATTGGTCCCGGATGCAGCGGGCGCCTGCTGGGCCTGATTGCTGTTGGCGGGCGGCGGATTGGACCGATCCTGCGCCTGGTTGGTGTTCGCCGGTGGCGGGTTGGTGCTCTGCTGAGACGCAGGCTGGTTGCCGGTCGTGTTCGAGCTTGCCGTACCGCTCTGCGGCGGCGAGGTGCCCGTGCTGTTCGTCGCGTTGTTAGATGTGGCGGAGCCGGAATTGGCGGCCCCGGATGACGGCGCGGTGCTCTGCGTCGTCTGCGCCGAGTTTCCCGTCGCCGGTGATTGCTGCGGCTGCGATGTGGTCTGCTGCTTATCAGCCGCAGACGGCGCAGCGGTGGACGGCGCTGTGGAATTTGATTGGGACGGCGGGCTCTGATCGGACTTCGTCGTCGTGCCGGGCGATTGCGCAAAGGCTGCGTTCGCCAGCACCAGCCCCAATGCGGTGGTTGCCAACAGGCGGATCATGGTTCACTCCCTTTTATCAAATGAACGTTGGCTACTAACCTGCGCTAAAACAGCCGGTTCCACTTTTTCCCGAGAGAACGGCGAGCCGCTTCCGCACGGAACCTGCAATGCCATCGAAGAGTGCCGGGATCATCGCCTATCGGAAGCGGCGGACGCTCGAGGTTCTCCTCGTTCATCCCGGAGGGCCGTTTTGGCGCAGCAAGGATCTCGGCGCCTGGTCGATCCCGAAAGGCGAGTATGCGGACGAAGAGGATGCAGAGATTGCCGCGAGACGCGAATTTGCCGAGGAGCTTGGACTTGAGCCGTCCATGCGATTGACCGCGCTGGGTCAGGTCAAGCAGCGCGGCGGCAAGCTCGTCACCGCATTCGCGGCCGAGCTCGAACTCGACGTGCGCAGCGTTCGCAGCAACAATTTCGAGATGGAATGGCCGCCACGGAGCGGCGAACGGCAGACCTTTCCCGAGGTCGATCGTGCCGAATGGTTCACGCTCGAGGAGGCGCGTACGAGGATCAACGCGGGACAACGCCCGCTGCTCGATCGGCTGGAGCAGCTGGCCGGCGGCGAATAGGAATCCTGTGATGGAAACAGGTGCGCTCCCTCTCCCGCAAGCGAGAGAGGTGCAGCGGAGCCAGCCGCGCCACTACGCGCAAGCGCAAACAGATGCCCTCACTCCGCCTTGATGTTCGCCGCTGCCACGACCTCGGCGAGCTCCTTGGTCTCCTTGGCGATCTTGGCGGCGTAGTCGGCCGGGCTGAGCACGGACACGACGCCCTGCGAGCCGAGCTTCTGCTCGATTGCCGGATCCTTGGCAGCCGCGACGATCTCCCGGTGCAACGTCTCCAGGATCGGCGCCGGCGTCGACTTCGGCATGAAGAAGCCGACCCAGAACGAGATGTCGAAGCCGGGATAGCCTGCTTCCGCGACGGTCGGCACATCGGGCAGCGCCGGCAGCCGATCGGCCGACGACACCGCGAGCGCGCGCAGCTTGCCGGCCTTGACCAG
>NZ_JALBGZ010000501.1:0-4818 GCF_023006515.1 Bradyrhizobium sp. PRIMUS42 | reverse complement strand
ATCGAGGAGGCCGCGCTGCCGCCGGGACCGCGGCGCGATTTCTCAGGGGCGCAGCGCACGGTGCTCACCTTGCATCGCGAGGGCCATCTCGGCGAGAGCGCGCTGCTGGGCTTTGCCAAGGCGCACAAATACGAAGAATCGATCGCTTCGCTCTCGGCGATGTCCGGCGTCCGTCTCTCGGTTCTGGACCGCCTGGTCGCAGGCGACCGTTACGATCCGATTCTCATTATCGGTCGCGTGTTGAATCTGGGCTGGCCGACGGTGCGCGCGCTCATCCTGCTCTGGTACGGTCCGCACCGCACGCCGGCCGATGCCGACATCGAGGCCGCGCGCGTGAACTTCACGCGCCTGATGCCGACGACCGCCGAGCGCGTCGTGAACTTCTGGCGCAACCGGCAGACGATCTAGCGTCACTCTCCGTCATTGCGAGCGAAGCGAAGCAATCCAGAAATCTTTCCGCGGAGGCACTCTGGATTGCTTCGTCGCCAGCGCAAATTGCTTCGCAAGTTGTCGCGGGCTCCTCGCAATGACGGCTAGCCAACCCGCCTGAACCGCAAGTAAGCCGCCTTGCGCCCTTCGCGGGCGGCCTTCCGGCCGTAGCGCGTCATGGTGTAGCCGTCCCATGGCTGCCTGAAGTCGTCGGCGCGTTCGGCAAGCCAGACGAAATCCTGCGAGCGCGCAAGATGCGACAGCGTCCAGGCGCAGTAATCGTCGATATCGCAGACGAAGCGGAATTCGCCGCCACTCTTCAGCACGCGCGCCATCGCGGCGATCGTCCTGTCCTGGACGAAGCGCCGTTTCCAGTGCCGCCGCTTCGGCCAGGGATCGGGATGGATCAGGTCGATCCGGGATAATGATGCCTTCGGCAGCCAGGCCAGCAGTTCGGCCGCATCGCCCGCAAACAGGCGGATGTTGCCGATGTTGGCGGCCTCGATCTGCGCGAGGATCTTTGCCATGCCGTTGACATAAGGCTCGCAGCCGATGAAGCCCGTCGTGGCGAAGGTCTGCGCCTCGGCCGCGAGATGCTCGCCGCCGCCGAAGCCGATCTCGAGCCGTACATCTTCGGCTGCGGGGTCAAAGATCTCGCGGGCGTCCGCCGGCGTTTCACCGTCGATGTCGAGCGCCAGATGCGGCAGCAGATGATCTACCAGCTCGGCCTGGTGCTGCCTGAGCTTGTGGCCCTTGCGGCGTCCGAAGAAGGCGCGCTCGCTGTCCTCGCGACCGGGGTCTGATTTGCGCTCGCTCATCGCAGCGTCTGGTACAGGCGATGGAGCAGCCGCGCGCGCGGCGCGAGCGACGAGACATAGAGCTGCTCATAATGGGTGTGGGCGCCCTTGCCGTCGACGCCGAGTCCGTCCAGCGTCGCGGTGTGCGCGGCGGTGAAATTGCCGTCCGAGCCGCCGCCGGTATGGGTGTCGATCAATTCGAAGCCGATCTCGGCGGCAACCGTCTTCGCATGCTCGTAGAGTGAGGCGCCTGCATTGCTTTTCTCGTAAGGCGGCCGATTGAGCCCGCCCGTGACCTCGACGGTGACGCCTTCGGTCTTCGACGTCAGCCCAAGGATCTTGCTGACGAACTCGTCTGCGTCCTTGAGGCTCAGCACGCGCAGATCGACTTCGGCATAGGCCTCTTCCGGCGTGACGTTGGGGCGCGTGCCGCCGCGCACCACACCGACATTGACGCTGACGCCGCGCTCGAGGTCGTTCATCCCTTCCAGCGCCAGGATGACGTTGGCGAGTTCGCGGACGGCGCTGCGGCCGTCTTCGGGCCGGGAGCCGGCATGCGCCGGTACGCCCTTGATGAACACGCGGAAGCGTCCGACGCCCTTGCGTCCGGTGACGATCTTGCCGCCGTCACGTGCCGGCTCCGTCACCAGCACGTATTTGGCCTTGCGCCCTTCGGTCTCGATGAGTGCGCGCGAGGTGGGGCTGCCGATCTCCTCGTCGGAGGTGAACAAATGCGTGATGCCCAGCGGCGAGCGTTCGGCCGTCGCGCACAGCACGCGAAAGGCGTGATGGGCGATGTAGGCGCCGCCCTTCATGTCGTAGATGCCCGGACCGAACGCGACGTCGCCTTCGACCTTGAACGGCAGGCGCTCGATAAATCCGAGGGGATGAACGGTATCGAGGTGGCTCAGTACCAGGATGCCCGGCCGGTCCAGGCCCCAATTCGACCGCGCCAGGAGATGATCGCCGCAGCCATCGACGCCGGCGATGCGCTCGAGCGTGACGGGCAGATCGCGGTATTGGTCCGCGACCATGGAGACCAGCCTGTTGACCTGTTCAGGCGCTTCCGTCGGCGTCTCGACCTCCACCCAGCGGCGGATGCCATCGAGAATAGTTTGGGAATCGAACCAATTTGAGCTGGCCATGGACGCATCTGTGCCTTTGAATCGCATCATCGAAGCGGACGCGCATCAAGGCGCGGCCACAAATGACGACATAGGCCAGATTTGACGCGGTCTCAAATCGCCATTGAGGCGGCGTCAGCGCTTGTCGGGCCCTTCGCGAGCCGCGATCTGCTCGACGAGATCGACGATCGAGCGGCGCATCTTCGAGTCGGTGATTCGCGTGAACGCCTTGGTCAAGGCAAGTCCTTCGGAGGTCGCGAGAAAGTCCGACACGTAAGAGGGCGAGGCGCCTTCGGCGAAGCCATTCGGACCCGCCACGCCACTTGGACCGCCTTCGAACAGGAACGACACGGGTACCTGGAGAATCTCGGCGATCTGCTGGATTCGGCTCGCGCCGACCCGGTTGGTGCCCTTCTCGTACTTCTGGATCTGCTGGAAAGTCAGGCCCAAAGCTTCACCGAGCTTCTCCTGGCTCATGCCCAACATGATGCGGCGCATACGCACGCGACTGCCGACATATTTGTCAACAGGGTTGGGCGCTTTCGACATTTCCTCAGCCCTCCAAACACCACCCTCAGCGCAATCTTTGGGAATGCCTCAGGTGCAAGCATCGTCAAATCAAACCCTCTTATTGGGAAACATTGCGGAGAAATTTAGCAACGCACCACTGTCTTTTGCAGCCGGTGCAGAATGGGGAGCCCGCGTGCAGTCTGTCAACCGTGGGACTGCGGTTGTCAAAAGTTTCCGGCCGCGTTGCTGACGAGGCTGCAATCAGCGATGCGGCTTGGCGACACGCCGCCGGACGGCGAGAAACACGGCTAGCGCGACGAGCATGGCGGCGGGCACGTCGCCCACCCGCGCGTAGACGGTCGGCGGGATCGCGGCGGGCAGGCTTGCATCCAAAATGCCTTCGATTCCGAGACCGAGGCTGGCGACGGTGCGGCCCACCGGATCGATCACTGCGGAAACGCCGGTATTGGCGGAGCGAACCAGCGGCAATCCGAGTTCGATCGCGCGCATCCGCGACTGCTCCAGATGCTGATAGGGGCCGGTCGAGATGCCGAACCAACCATCATTGGTGAGGTTCACGATCCAGCCCGGACGCTCATTGCGTCCGGCCACTTCGCCGGGAAAGACGGCTTCGTAACAGATCAGCGGCAGCGCGGGCGGTGCACCGGGCACCGGCAGCGCATGCCGCACCGTGCCGGGAATGAAGCCGCCGCGCACACGCGTCAGTTGCTCGAAACCGAGCTTCTCCATCAAAGACTGGTAGGGAAGAAATTCGCCGAACGGCACCAGATGCAACTTGTCGTACACGGCGAGCACGCTGCCGTCGTGATCGATCACGTAGATCGAATTATAGGCACGCGTGATCGGCGTGCCCCGCGGCAGGTCGGGCGCGCGGACCGAACCCGTGATCAGCACCGTGCCCTTCGGCAGAAGGTCTGCAATCTGAGCCATCGCGTCGGCCTCGCGGGTCAGAAAGAACGGAAAGGCCGATTCCGGCCAGATCAGGATCGTGGCATCACGCACGCCGGTCGATTGCGGGCCGGAGGCGCGGTCCGACAGCGCCAGGTATTTTTTCATCACCTCCGCCTTGGCGGCGTAGTTGAATTTCGCGTCCTGCTGCAGGTTCGGCTGCATCAGGCGCAGCTTGGCGCCTGCGACCATCGTGGTCGGATGCAGCGACAGGCGGATCGCGCCGAAGATGCTCATGACGATTAAGAGCGCAATTGCGGCTGCCGGGACGCGCCATTGCAGGCGGCGATCGGGCGTACGGTCGATCAGGGTCGCGGGGCTCGCGAAGATCGCAACCGTCAGGAACGTCATGCCCCACAGGCCGATCAGCGACGCCGTCTGTGCCAGCGGCAGCGGCTCGGATAGCGCATAGCCAAACGCGTTCCAGGGAAAGCCGGTCAGGGCGTGGCCGCGCAGCCATTCGCTGACCGTGAGGCTTGCCGCGAGCGCAAGCACGCGCGTGGCGTTCTTGGTCCAGAGCACGCGTGCCAGCGCAAAGCCTATGGCCGTGAAGATGGACAGATAGGCCGGCAGGCCGAGCACGGCGAACGGCGTCAGCCAGGCGAACACATCGGCATCGACGAAGAAGGCGTAGCCGATCCAGTAGAGGCCGGGCACGAAATAGCCGAGCCCGAACCAGTAGCCGGTCAAGGCTGCAGCGGGGACGCCGCCATATCGTCCGGCCCCGGTGCCGTCGATCAGCCAGACCAGCACCGGAAACGTGATGAACAGCACCGGAAAAAGGTTGAACGGCGCCAGCGCCAGCACCGACAGTGCTCCGGCCGCGATGGCGATGACGGCGCGCTTCCATCCCCAGGCGAGGATGATGGCAAGCGCAATCTGCCGAAGTCGCTGCAACGGACTCACTGTTGGCCGGTCCCGTCGCTCGGCGGCGGGCTGGGCGTGTCATTGGCCGGCGATTGACCGCTGTCCGGCGCGGCCTCGCGACG
>NZ_JALBGZ010000500.1:0-4822 GCF_023006515.1 Bradyrhizobium sp. PRIMUS42 | reverse complement strand
CCGAAGGCCGCCGCCAACATCGACGGGCTGCTGGCCCTGCAAGGTGTCGAGGAGGATCCGGTCGAGCGCCGCAAGCGCTCGGTGGCCCGCGGCAGGACCGCGCTCGACGTGCTCGACGATCTCAAGATGGGTCTGTTGTCCGGCAATCTCGATGCCTCGACCGTGATGCGGCTGCGGGATGCTGCGGCGAACCTGAAATCGTCCTCGGGCGATCCCGGTCTCGATTCCCTGCTCTCCGAGATCGAGCTGCGCGTCGAGGTCGAACTCGCCAAGGCCGGGCAGGCTTAAGAGTCATCCGTCACCCTGAGGCGCCGGAGCGAAGCGGAGGCCTCGAAGGGCGGGCCCGGCTGATGCATCTCGGCCGTACATCCTTCGAGGCTCCCTGCGCGTTGCTGCGCACCGCGCCGCTCGCACCTCAGGATGACGGGACTGCTAAATTAGTGGATCTTCGTTGCACCCATTACGCCGCTTCCTCCTTCTGCTGCGTGTCGTAGCGGCGCTGGGCGGCGAGAACGTCTTTCAGATTCTGCTCGGCCCAATCGCGCAGCGGATCGACCGCGCTGGCGAGCGTCAGTCCGAGCTGCGTGATCGAATATTGCACCGTGACAGGCACGGTCGCGATGGCATGACGCTTGATCAGCCCGTCGCGTTCGAGCGATTTGAGAACCTGGCTCAACATCTTCTGCGAAATGCCTTCGATCGTGCGGCGCAACTGATTGAAGCGCATCGCCTCCTCGCGCAACAGCAGGAGGATCAGCACCGCCCATTTGTCGCCGACGCGATCCAGAATCTGGCGGGTAGGGCAGTTCGCTGCATAGACGTCGGGTTTCATGGTCGGGCCTAGGAATCCGTTCTCGTCGCTTACGGTACGCATGGGGTTACCCTCGTGTAATCAGGTAAGCACAAAGTGCTCTCTTAACACCAGCATTCTTTTCGTTATCTAGTCTCCATTAGTTACCATTGTAGCAAAGGAGCCTTCCAATGAAAATCGCAGTCGCCGGCGCTTCGGGCCGGGCCGGGTCGGAGATCACCAAGGAACTGTCGCGCCGCGGCCACGCGGTCACGGCCATCGCCCGGAACCCGGAGAAGATCGCAGCCCTGCCGAACGTTACGCCGACCAAGGGAGACGTGCTCGACCAGGCGGGCCTTGCCAAGCTGTGGGCCGGGCACGACGTCGCCGTGAGTTCCGTGCACTTCCTGACCAGCGACGCGCTCAAGCTGATCGGCGCGGCGAAGCGCCAAGGTCGGTCGCTACCTCGTCGTCGGCGGCGCCGGCAGCCTCGAGGTGGCGCCCGGCGTGAAGCTGGTCACCACTCCCAATTTTCCGGCCCAATACAAGGCCGAAGCGGAAGCAGGCTCGGCCTTCCTCGACCTGTTGCGGCAGGAAAAGGAGCTGAACTGGACCTTCATTTCGCCGTCTGCGCTGTTCGTCGAGGGGGAACGCACCGGCAAGTTCCGGCTCGGCACCGATCAGCTTCTCGCAGATGCGAACGGCAAGAGCTGGATCAGCTTCGCTGACTACGCCATTGCGCTTGCCGACGAGATCGAGCGCCCGGCCCATCTGAGGCAGCGCTTCACGGTCGGCTACTAGGCCTTCGGCCGCCCCCGGTCCCTCCAGGATAAACCTTCCTGTGCAAGGGCTTGGGGGCGCCGATCGGGCGGTGAGGGAAACATTGTCTGTCACAGGAGGCCGCTATATAACGCCCCGCTCAACGGACATCGTTTCCGTTGCGAGTCGTTGCTTAGACAGATAGGCCGCCCTTGGAAAAGTTGAAAAACTACCGACCGACCGAAAAAGAGCCTTTCATGAACGACCGGCAGAAGGAGTACTTCCGTTTGAAGCTCCTTGCCTGGAAGGATGAGATCCTCAAAGAGTCCAAGCTCACCCTGCAAGCCTTGCAGGAGGAGAACGTGAACCACCCCGATCTCGCCGATCGGGCATCGTCCGAAACCGACCGTGCCATCGAACTCCGTGCCCGCGACCGCCAGCGCAAGTTGATCGCCAAGATCGACGCCGCGCTCCAGCGTATCGAGGACAACACCTACGGCTATTGCGAGGACACCGGCGAGCCGATCTCGTTGAAGCGGCTCGAGGCCCGGCCCATCGCGACGCTCTCGGTGGAGGCGCAGGAGCGCCACGAGAAACGCGAGAAGGTCTATCGCGACGAATAGAGTCCGAGCCGCAGAGATGCGGCTCTTTGTTTTTGGACGCAAGGCGCCGTTTCGCGTCGTGATCAGCATTTTGCCTGTCGCTTGCAGACGGGTGCCTCGGCGCGCGAGCGCAAGCGCGAAAAGTGAATCGCGATCAACGGGCTAGACTCGATTCCTCCGAGCTCACGTGAGTTCGGATGAGAAACAGCCTTCACTTCAGGTGCGGGAGATTTTGCGAGTCGCTTCAACGAGATCGACTCGGGAGTTGAAGCGCTGATCCAGCTGCATGAAGCATCGCTGCAATCATGCCTTTTGCGCTGTTTGCGGGACCTGCGAGGCGCCTGCCTCCATAGAGCCTCCACCAGCTCAATATTTCCTTAAACGCGGGCGAGGCACCGTAATCCCCGGCCGGGCGCGCTTGTCAGGCCGGAGCGGGGATGCTGAAGTACGGCCTGCGACTGCGTAGCGTGGGAGGCGGCGCCGATGGACAAGATTCTCGAAGCCGCAAAGGCGATCGCGCTGGCGCGCCGCAACCATGCGCCGCTCGCGGTGCTGGAACGTCCGCCCATTGATGAAGCCGAGGGCTATCAGGTCCAGCGCACGCTGCACGACCTGCTGCTTCCGCATGCCGGGCCGCTGGTCGGCTACAAGATCGGCTGCACCAGCCAGGTGATGCAGGACTATATCGGCATCCCGCATCCCTGCGCCGGCGGCGTGTTCCAGAAGGGCGTGCATGACAGCGGCGCCAGGCTTGCCGCCTCCAAATATGTCCGGGTCGGTGTCGAATGCGAGATCGCGGTTCGCCTGAAGCGCGACCTCGCCGCCGGCGAGGCGCCGTTCACGGCCGAATGGGTCGGCGAGGCGGTCGAGGCCTATCATCCCGCGATAGAGATCGTCGACGACCGCTACGTGAAGTGGGAGACGATGGGCGCGCCGACGCTGATCGCGGACGATTTTTTCGCGGCCGGCTGCGTGCTGGCCCCGGCGGTTCCGCGCTCGTCGGTTCCGGACCTGAAGGCTGTCAAGGGCCGCGCCATCCTCAACGGCGAGGAGGTCAGCCACGGCACCGGCGCCGACGTGCTCGGCCACCCCCACAACGCGCTGGCCTGGCTCGCCAACCATCTCGCCGCCGAAGGCAAGGGTCTTCACGCGGGACAGCTCGTGCTCACCGGCAGCCTGGTCAAGACGCTGTGGCTGAAGGCCGGCGACAAGGTGCGGATGGAACTGGAGGGCTTGGGGGCGGTGGAGGCGGAGTTTACGTGAGGGGCGGGGCGCTTCGGCGCTCTCGCAATGACGGAGGTTGGCGCGGCGTTTGAGAGCGTCAACTGGCGGGCTTTGCAGCCGCGACGCCAAAATACATGCGGCCCTCGCCAGGGGAGCTAGCGAGGGCCGCGTCGTACACCGTCGTTCGCGCCTAGGTTCGCGAACACGATGTGGGAGCTCGGGAGAAGCTTAGAAGGGCAGCAGCACATCCATGACTTGCTGGCCGTAGCGCGGCTGCTGCACGTCCATGATCTGGCCGCGGCCGCCATAGGCGATGCGGGCCTGCGCGATCTTGGTGGAATCGATGGTGTTGTCGCTCTGGATGTCTTCGGGACGGACGATGCCGGCGACGATGAGCTCGCGGATCTCGTAGTTGACGCGGATCTCCTGCTTGCCTTCGACCACGAGGTTGCCGTTCGGCAGGACTTGCGTGACCACGGCGGCGACGTTGGTCTGCAACGCCTCCTGGCGGTTGACCGAGCCCTTGCCGTCGCTGGACGCGGTGGAGTCGGCGGTGAGGATGCGGCCGGGCAGCACCTTCTGCGCCTGGGCGCCCAGCGTCTTCGCGCCGATGAAGTCGGTGATGCCTGAGTCTTCCGAATTGGTGCGGCTGCGCTGGGTTTCGTTGGAGAGGTTGGCCTTGTCGGTGATGTTCACGGTCACGGTCAGGAGGTCGCCGACCTGGCGGGCACGCTGGTCCTTGAAGAAGGCGCGGCTGCCGTTGCGCCACAGCGAGTTCGGATTGTAGGAGGCGACTTCCGGCTTCGGCATCGGCATCTGCACCGGCTTGTAGCCCGGCTGCGCCGTCGGATTGTCGATCGCCGACAGCTTCGGCTGCTCGCCGATCTGCGACAGACGGTCGATCGAGGAGCAGCCGCCCAGCGCGCAAGAGGCCAGCAGCAGGGTAGAGATCGCGATGCGACGAAGGCGGGAAGCCGAACTGAACGAGGACATGACTTACTCTGACTTGGCTGGAGCTTGCGAGGCGCGAACTTGCGGAATCTGTGCTTGTGCGACTTGAGCCGGCGAGGCAGGAGCCTGGACCAGGCTCCGGACGATGGCTGCAGTGTCGATGGGAGCGGGCGCTTCGCGCTGGAGCGAGGAGGTCTGCTCGACCGCGGGCGCCATCGGTGCGGACTGGCTCGCACCCTGGATCGTCACCTGGCCGCGGCCGGTGACGACACCGGTCAGCGTGCGCTTGGATTGCAGGTTGATCACGCTGACGGTGTCGCCCTCGGCGCCGCTCTCGATCGCCTTGCCGCGCGTGGTGAGATAGACGCCGGGCACCTGGTAGATGATGGTGACGGCCTGATCGCGCACCACGAAGTCGGGTTTGACGATGTCGGCGGCACGGAGCGGCGTGCCGGCCCGCATCGGCCGGCGCAACTGCATGCCGACGCTGCGTTCG
>NZ_JALBGZ010000004.1:0-58361 GCF_023006515.1 Bradyrhizobium sp. PRIMUS42 | reverse complement strand
AGGCCGGCGACGCCAACGCCCATCACGAACACCTTCGCGGCGGGCACGGTGCCGGCCGCCGTCATCATCATCGGAAAGGCACGGCCGAAGGCCTCGGCGCCTTCAATCACGGCGCGGTAGCCGGCAAGGTTCGCCTGCGAGGACAGCACGTCCATCACCTGCGCGCGCGTGATGCGCGGCATCAGCTCCATCGCGAAGGCGGAGACGCCGGCATCGGCGATCGTCTTCAGCGCGGCCTCGTTGCCATAGGGATCCATGATGGCCACGACGAGCGCGCCGCGCTTGTACTGCGACAGCTCCGACGCCTCGGGGCGCTTCACCTTGATGATGATGTCGGCATCCTTCAGCGCGTCGGCGCTGACGGTGGCGCCCACGGCGGTGAATTCGGAATCCGGCAGGCCCGACTTGAGGCCGGCGCCCGGCTCGACGGCGATCTCGGCGCCCAACGCCTTAAACTTCTTCACCGTATCAGGCGAAGCGGCGACCCGCGGCTCCGACGGATCGATTTCCTTGGCAACGGCGATCTTCATAGGCCCTCCGGCGGCGCCCTCAAGTACGATTTCATAAACCCACGGCGAACGCGGCGAGTCGAGTTGTGGACAGTACTGCATGCCGTCGCGTCAGGCTGCCGCTGCGGACAGCTTATCTACGTATGATCCAAGGTCTGCAGAGAAATTCTCGTGCTTCAACAGACGACCGAAGTGTCTCATCATGCGCGGATACTCGTTTCGGACACCACGGTGAAGTATTCTGCTTAGGCCCATCTCCTCCAGCTGACGCCGTCGAGAATGTTCGTTCATGAAAAGAGCAAACTCAGTGGCGAAGCAGATATCGGCGAGGGAAATGTTGTCGCCGACCAGCACCTGGCTGGCGGACGAGAGCGCTTGCTCAAGTCCCGACGCGTAGATCGAAAACGCTTCTTGAGCTCTCGCGTGGACCGTCGCGTCCAGTGTCCCGTCCGACAGCGCGAGAAGGTAGATCTGAGCGTCCCGCGCAAAAATCAGACTCACATCCAGGAAGCTGTCGATCCTTGAAGCCTCGTAAGCATCTTGCCCATAGAGAGGGAAATCGGTCTTGCTCAGGCGTGCCACCGCTCGCATGATGCTATTCGATTCGAAGATGCCGATTTTTCCGCCGGGAGCGAACGCCGCAGGAACGTTGCCGAACGGGTGGGCATCCATGAACGCTTCTGTCTTGAACAGGCGCTCTCCTGTCAGCCCTACCCTTCCAGTTCGAGCGAGTGGCGAGTAAGCGTGCCATTCGTAGGAAGCCACGGGGGCGGCGTTGTAATCCCAAAGCCAGCTCTTCAATTCTTTCGCCAGAGCGCCTTTGATCTCGATTTCAACTCCGGCGAATCTGCCCGCAATGGTCGCCTTCCAAACTCTTGGGTTCGGCAGATACGAAAAAATGCGAAGGTCAGCCATTGTAAAGCCACTAACAGAAGCGGTCGCTGGGACGTTTCAGAGGACTAAAGGCCTAGCGGAAATCTGGGCAATCAAAAATCTGCATATCGCCCTACTCACCAATGAATAGGACACCGCGGATCTGGATCCGGCAGGCATTCGTCTGTGAGCGCGGAGCGATGCAATCCCACGTACCGCTGTCGTTCTTTACGACCGGAATGCGTGTCGAAGATAGCGCGTTCGCACGAACCATAGACCTACTAGGCTAAAACATGGCGCGAACGCATGATGCATTAGACGCCGGTCATGGACCAGATGGAAACCGCAGCACTATTCCTCGCCTCGCCCACTGCACCTCCGCCGCGAAGAGAATCGCGACACCCGTATTTCGACAGATCTCCTCATCGCGCAGAAAGTCGCGAGGTCTGATCCGCCTCAAGTCGGGCGAGACGGTGTCCAGTTGGCGATGGCAGGGCCCGCGCCTTCAGGAAGACGATAGGACTCGTCTGCAGAGGGGAATGCGCCATCCCGGACATCCGCAGCCCAGCGTGAGAGTGCCTCTTGCAACTGGCCAAAGCCGTCCATGTAGGTGCGAACGAACCTCGGGCGACGGCCTTCGACCAGGCCGAGCAGATCATGGAGCACAAGAACCTGGCCCGCACAGGCCGGCCCCGCTCCGATACCGATCGTAGGAATCGTCAGCGTTTCCGTCGCTCGGGCTGCCAGCTCGGCCGGTATTCCCTCCAGAACGAGCGCGAAGCAACCAGCCTCCTGCAGACGGTGAGCATCGTCGAGCAGCCGCAAAGCATCGTCCGCCTTCCGACCTTGCACCTTGAATCCGCCCATCACGTTGACGCTCTGCGGGGTCAGGCCGAGATGGCCCATAACCGGAATCTCACAATCGACCAAGGCGCGAACCATTTCGAGACGCTTCGCTCCGCCCTCGAGTTTCACGGCGTCGGCTCCACGCTGCAGAAACCCGCCGGCATTGCGTATCGTGTCTTCGATGCTGAGATGGAAACTGAGGAACGGCATATCGGCCACCAGCAGGGCTCTCGGCCTCGTTCGTGCAACTGCTTCGAGGTGGTGATTCATCATGGCCATGCTGACCGGCAGCGTATTATCGTATCCGAGACAAACGTTACCCACGCTGTCGCCGACGAGAATGACATCGACGACGGGATCAGCTATGCGGGCGGCCACCGCGTCGTAGGCGGTGGTCATAACCAGTCGTCGACCATCCCGCTTCCAAAACTCGAGCATCGGAATCGTAACTCGCCGGACGGGCCCCTCGGGAGTATGGCTCATCTACGTCGCACCCATCTCTTCGTTCGATTGCCCTAACCGGTCCAGCGCTCTGGAGTGCACTGAGAGCGGGCAAGCCAAGCACAGGCTTTTCACTTCGCGTGAATATTTGGCCCGAAGAAGGCTGAACAGATCAATTTGTGGTGCCACGCAATTCATCCATGAATTGCGGATCGTCACCGCTCGCGCGGTGACAGATCTCAACTGTGCCGGCTGGCTCGCCCTGACTTGGACGTTTCGCTATCAGGCAGCGGGCGGGAGGAAGCCGATGCGCCGGGAAGTTGGTGATTGCGGTAGCGCTCACGAAGCTCTGACTTCTTGACTTTCCCCGTCGCCGTATGGGGGATTGAGTCCATCACGACGTCGTCAGGCATCCACCACTTCGCGATCTTGCCCTCGAGATACGCAAGAATGGCGCTTTTGGACGCCTCCGCCCCCGTCTTGATCTGGACCACGAGAAGCGGCCTTTCGCCCCATTTCGGGTGTGGGACGGCAATCACCGCAACCTCCTGCACGGAAGGGTGCGCGGCGGCGACATTCTCGATCGCGATCGACGATATCCATTCGCCGCCTGACTTGATAACGTCCTTAGATCGATCGGTTATGCGCATGTACGCGTGCTCGTCGATCGTTGCGACGTCTCCTGTGTCGAAGTAGCCCTCCTCGTCCAAAATTTGGTCATTCAAGCCAAAGTACGCCTTGGCGACGCTTGGGCCACGCACCTTCAGTCTACCAAATGCTTTTCCGTCGCGGGGAAGTTTCGCGTCGGCGTCGTCGGTGATCTTCATCTCGACGAGAAACGGTGCAAAACCTTGGCTTGAAAGCTGGGCAAGCCTTTCGGCGCCATTCAGCTTTTCGAATGGCGGCTTCAGGTACCCGATCGAACCGACAGGCCCCATCTCCGTCATACCCCAGCCCTGCCGTGCAGCGATTCCGATTCGCTCAAATCCTTCGATCATCGCAGGTGGAGGCGCCGCCCCACCGATAGTCAGATTTTTGAGCGACGGCAGCCGCAAGTTTTCCGATTCCATATGCTGTTGAAGCATGAGCCAGACCGTCGGGACACCTGCCGTCGACGTCACGTTCTCGTCCCTGAGCAGCTCATATACGGATGGGCCGTCGAGCTTCGCGCCAGGGAAGACAATCTTGCTGCCCACCATTGGCGCCTGGAATACGTATGCCCAGCTATTGGCATGAAATAGCGGAACGATCGGAAGGACGGTATCGTTACAGCTCAGGCCCATCACGTCTACTTGGGCGGTCATCAGCGACTGAAGTACATTTGACCGATGAGAATACAGGACACCCTTCGGATTCCCCGTGGTGCCCGACGTGTAGCACAGGCCAGCGGCGGTATTCTCGTCGAAGCACTTCCAGGCGAAGTCGCCGTCGACGCTATCGATCCAGTCCTCATACGCAATGGCTCCCCGCAAGGACGTGTTCGGCATGTTCTCGCGATCCGTTAGTATGACGAAGCGCTCAACGAATCCGAGGTGTGCCGACAGCTTTTCGAGAAGCGGTACGAATGTG
The DNA here is from genome assembly GCF_023006515.1 of Bradyrhizobium sp. PRIMUS42. Classification (NCBI taxonomy): domain Bacteria; kingdom Pseudomonadati; phylum Pseudomonadota; class Alphaproteobacteria; order Hyphomicrobiales; family Nitrobacteraceae; genus Bradyrhizobium; species Bradyrhizobium sp. PRIMUS42. The sequence goes on along the minus strand of NZ_JALBGZ010000004.1, from coordinate 54,123 downwards.
ACGTCAGTACAGAGAATTCTGTCCTTTGCGTGATTGATGATCCATGCAATCTGTTCGGGAAACAGGCGGGGATTCACGGTGTGGCAAACGGCGCCGATCCCCATGATCCCATACCAGAGCTCCATGTGTCGCCAAGTGTTCCAGGCCAATGTCGCTACCCGATCGCCAAGCACAATGCCGTCGCGATCCAGCCGCTGGGCAACTCTTAGCGCACGTTTTCTGATTTCGCCGTAATTGGTCCGATGGATCGGCCCTTCGATCGACCGAGTCACCACCTCGCGATTTGGGTGGCAAGCTGCGGCGTGATCAATGATCCGCTGACACAGCAAAGGCCAGTCCTGCATTAAGCCCAACATGGATTCCTCCGATAAATCCTGCCACTTCCGTTTAATCGGAAGCGATCAATGTCTGTTACCTCGATTGGAGCATGCGATCGTCGGACGGTAAAACGAAACATAAGAGTTGGCGCACAACGTCAATTTTTTGGCGCGTACGGCCATAGAACCCGCGCTGCTGGGGCGTGATATCTTTCCGCACAACTTCAAAAAGCGGCAAGGCGGCAGGAGACGACATGCCAATCTACAGGATCATGAGTGAACGCGGCGCGATCAGCTCCGAACAGAAGCATGAGATCGCCGAAGCGTTGGTGGAAATGCACTTGCGTGTGGCGGGCGGAGCCAGATGGCTAGTCAACGTCGTCTTCGAAGAATCGGAGAGCGTGTTTGTGGGCGGGACGCCGGCAAAGAGACTGCTGATAGCGACAACCATTCGCGAAGGACGAGACGCCGAGGCCAAAGCGAAACTCCTTGCAGAATACTCATCACTCGTATCGCGTGTGCTGGATGTCCCAACCTCCGACATCATCGCTGGTCTCGATGAAGTAAATCCGGACAACGTGATGGAGGCCGGATTCATTCTTCCAAAGGTCGGGGAGGAAGAGGCTTGGATGAAGAAGGTCCTGGCTTCCAAAGGGCATTGACGCCGAACGGGAATTGAAACGGCCACGTGTGTGGCTATCTGATGTGAACGAGATGTCGGAAAGCGCTACCACGCGGGCGAAGCCGAGGCCTATTGATCCGTAGGCCGCACCCCAGCACGAGACCGCCGAACTCACCGTCGCGGACTTTGCGAACGGCGCTTGAGGTCATTTGAGTGCGATTGCATCGTGCCGGCGGCCGCGGCCAATCCGCTGGCCGCGATACTGGGCGCTCCTGGGAGCTCGGCCGCAAAAGAGCGAATTGATCCCCGCGGCTTACGAAAGGTGCCCCGCGCACCAACTTGCACAGCCAAAGGCACTGCATCCGCCGCCAGTCCACGCGACAGCTCAGCCTGCCGTTGCGGCCGAAAGGCTCGATTGCACCGCAAACGCTTCGGATGGAAGGCCTTCGGCCGCGAAAGGCCTGCCGCATACTGTCGTCTTTTGTCCACGGGAGCTTCGCGGCGCCCTGGACGCAGGTAGCGCGCCACTTGCCGCCTTGCCAGTCCCCTCCGGCGATAGCTTAACAACTTATGACGGCTTTCGGCCACCGCGTTCCAGTCCCTCTCGCCTGCAGCGACCGCATCACTGCTCCTGCGACCCGCAACGATCGCGTGGAAGGTCCCCCTGGAGCAGGCCACTACCGAACTGTCATTCGCGCACGTGGTCGCTGCGACCGAGAATCTACGAGAAAATCCGAAGGCCGATAAGAAGAGCATGGCCATGCTTGTCAAAATACTGATATCATTCGACCGCGCTCCGCGGGGAGAACCATCGTCTTGACAGCTCTTACCGTAGCCTCATGCTGGTTCAACGCAATTCTCGACGGCCTTGAACGACAGGGCCTGGAGAGAACACGACTGACGCTCGGTGTCCGCGGCATCGTGGACGGCAGATTTCCCGACACGAGCCGCATTGAGCTCTCTCCAACAAGAACCATTTGGGGCCGCGCCCGGCTTCTTTCGGATGATCCTCTGCTCGGGGTCAAGGTCGGCAGCTCCCTGCCTATACACGCCACCAATGTGATCGCGGTCATCACAGCGCACAGCCCTACGTTTGGCGAATCTATTCAGCACCTGTTGCGCTATCAGGCGTTGCTGAGCGAGGGCGGCCAGCTCACGACGCAATCCACGGGAGGAGCGGTTCGGATGCTGTATAAACCGAACTGGGACGCCGTATCGATGGATGTGCTTCATACCGATGCGATCATCGCTTGTATCGTCGCGAGCGGTCCGCAGCCTACGCTTGTTCATCTCGTTGGTCGGCCAGAGGCCGATCAGGCCTCGTTCGCTGAAACCCTTAAATGCGACGTTTGCTTTGGCGCGCGATACGCTTCCGTCGACTACGATGCCAAGGCACTGAAAACACTAAGATCCGGAGCGGATCGATCCTTGTGCGACATCAATATCGCTTACGCTGAGACTTTGCTTGGCGCTCTCCGTCAAATGGATGCCCTTTGCCAAAGGGTGCAGGCAGCGGTCGCAAAGCTCGGTCCGGGTGCAGCCAATATCGACTCCGTCGCCAGCGAAGTCGGCTGTTCACCTCGCACGCTCCAGCGCCGTTTAAGTTCAGCCGGCACGAGCTTCTCTGAACTTTTCGATGCCTATCGGATGGCTGAAGCTCTAATCATGCTCTCCGAGACAGATGTCGGTGTTTCTCGTATCGGTCACCTTCTCGGCTTCTCGGAATCGAGCTCATTCTCCCGCGCCGTATCGCAGTGGTGTGGACTATCGCCCCGCCAAATCAGGGAGCAGCGGAACAGTGACCTGGCTGGAATTCGAGATTCGCATCTATCGCCTCATCGGCCGCTTCCCCGAACGAGGAACGCTGTCGGAGCGACCCGGATGGGGGTCGTCAAACGGCCAAGCTCCTTGGTGACAGTGTGATGTGCTCGCTCCGTCACCCCGCGAACGAAAGAGCGGCTCTTTCGATAATTCAAGGCGGCTTAGCGGAAGACATTCCCTCTCGCCCGACAATGAAACGGGCCGTTCGATCAAGCGGGGCACCGGATTGACGGTTGCCCCGCTGCGAGCTCAGACGGATATCGACGCCGCTATGCCGCCGTCGCCTTTTTCGGTGTAAAGCGACCGTAGAACGTTTCGCCTTTAGCGGCCATTTCGATCAAGAGCTTTGGTGGCGTGAAGCGCGAACCATACTTCTTTTCCAGCTTCAGACACAGCTCGACGAACTTTTTCGTTCCCATGAAGTCGATGTAGGACAGCGTGCCCCCGGTGAATGGCGGGAACCCGAATCCGAGAATCGAGCCGACGTCGGCCTCCCGCGGATCGGTGATGACGTTATCTTCCACGGTGCGCGCGGCTTCCACGGCCTGGACCACGAGAAACCGCTGCTTCAATTCCTCGACGTCGAGCGTATCCGGATCGAGCCGCTTAGGCTGCATCACGGTCAGCTCCGACCATAGCTTCTTTTGTCCCTTTCCCTTGTCGGGATAATCATAGAAGCCCTTGCCATTTTTTCGGCCGAGGCGCCCGCGCTTCTCCACCATTTCGACCAGCAACTTCTTGTGATCCTGATTGACCGCCTGCGTGCCGACATCGGCTTCGGTGGCCCTCAAGATCTTAAGCCCAAGATCGAGCGCGGTTTCATCACTGAGTGAGAGCGGCCCGACCGGCATGCCGGCCATCTTGGCGACGTTATCGATCATCGCGGGCGGCACGCCCTCGAGCAACATCTCATATCCTTCGAAGAGGAAGAGCATCACACAACGGTTGGCGTAGAAGCCACGAGAGTCGTTGACGACTATCGGCGTCTTCTTGATCTGGCGCACGTAGTCGAGTGCGGTGGCCAGCGCCACGTCTCCAGTGTCATTGCCGACGATGATTTCCGACAGCATCATCTTCTCGACTGGAGAGAAGAAGTGGATCCCGATGAACTTAGACGGATCCTTGAACTCCTCAGCCAGCGAATTGATCGGCAGCGTGGAGGTGTTCGACGCAAAGATCGCGCCCTTCTTCAAAAGCGGCTGCGCTTTGGCGTAGGTCTCTGCCTTGACCTTCCGATCCTCGAACACCGCCTCGATCACCAGGTCGCAATCGCTTATCGCGTTGTAATCTGCGGTGGCGGTAATGCGCGAGAGGATCGCGTCGCCGTCGGCTTGATTCATGCGCCCCTTGGAAACTGCCGCCTCGACGTTCGCCTGGGCGTGGCCCTTGCCCTTGTCGGCCGAGGCCTGGTCGCGATCGATCAGCACCACATCGATTCCCGCCTGAGCGGAAATGTAGCCGACGCCGGCGCCCATGAAACCTGCACCGATGACTGCGAGCTTCTTCACCTTTGTCGGCGGCACCTTCTGCGGACGGCGCGCACCCTTGTTCAGATCCTGCATCGATATAAAGAGCGAGCGGATCATCGCCGCCGCTTCCTTCGAGCGCAAAATCTTTGAGAAGTACCGCGACTCGACGCGCAGCGCCGTATCCATCGGCAACTGCAGGCCTTCGTAGACGCACTGCAGGATTGCCCGTGCGCCCGGATAATTGTCGTAAGTCTCCCGGCGCAGCATCGCGGTCGCAGGCTGGAAGAACTGCAAACCCGTTTTCGAGTAGACCGTACCACCAGGCAGCTTGAAATCTTTCTGATCCCAGGGCGCGACCGCCTTGCCGCCGGCTTTGATCCAGTCCTTCGCCTTCTGAATCAGATCCCCAGCAGGCACCACCTCTCCGATGATACCGCGGGCTTGGGCCTTCTTGACATCAATGGCCTCGCCCTTGAACAGCATCTGTACGGCGTCCATGGTCGGCATCAGGCGCGGCAAGCGCTGCGTGCCGCCGGCCCCGGGGAAAATTCCAATCTTGACCTCCGGCAGCCCAACACGGGCTTTTGGATTGTCGGACGCTATGCGGTGGTGACAGGCAAGCGCCAGTTCGAAGCCGCCGCCGAGCGCCGTTCCATTGATCGCGGCAACCCACGGCTTGCCACCAACCTCGATATTTCGGAATGATTGCGACAATTTGCGCGCCTCACCGAACACGTATTTGTTCGCCGCTTCCTCGCCTTGCGACTTCAACATCTCCCCGTGAGTACGGTTCATCGCTTCAAGCATCGTCAAATCCGCGCCGGCGCAAAACGCGTCCTTGCCGGATGTGACAACGACGCCCTTGACCGCCACATCTGATGTCATCTGCTCGATGATCGCCGCAAGCTCGGCGCCGGATGTGTCGTCGATGACGTTCATCGATTTTCCGGGGATATCCCACGTCACCAGCGCAATGCCGTCGACGTCTGTCTCAATCCTGAAATTCTTGTAGGCCATGTGATCGTTCCAATTCCTTGTCGTCATCCAGGGGTGCCTCGCTCCTCGCGAGTGCTCCTAAGGACGTCATGATTAGGATTTTCGCCTGGGTCGCCTCCCCTTACAGGGAAGAGAACAATTCAGACCCGTTCAATGATGGTCGCGGTACCCATTCCGCCGCCGATGCACAGCGTCACGAGAGCGGTGGATTTGTTGGTACGCTCGAGTTCGTCGAGAACCGTACCGAGGATCATCGCGCCGGTCGCGCCAAGTGGGTGGCCCATCGCAATCGCGCCGCCGTTGACGTTGATCTTGTCCCTGTCGATTTCGAACGCCTGCATCAGTCGCAGGACCACGGAGGCAAACGCCTCGTTCAGTTCGACCAGATCGATGTCCGGCAGCTTCATGCCGGAACGATCAAGCACTTTTCTGGTCACATCGACCGGACCGGTCAGCATCATCGCAGGTTCGGAGCCGACATTGACGAACGCGCGAATCTTTGCACGTGGCTTGAGGTCATGCTTTTTGCCAGCATCCTTGCTACCGAGAAGAACGGCTCCCGCGCCGTCGACAATACCCGACGAGTTGCCTGCATGGTGCACGTAATTGATCGCCTCGATTTCCGGATGCGATTGCACGGCAACGGCGTCAAAGCCGCCCATCGCACCCATCGTGGCGAATGATGGCTGCAGCTGGCCGAGCGACTGCATTGTCGTTCCCGGGCGAATATGCTCGTCCTTTGCGAGAATCGTGATGCCATTGACGTCCTTCACCGGCACGACCGATTTCTTGAACCGACCTTCGTCCCAGGCCCGGGCGGCGCGCTCCTGGCTCTGAACGGCGTAGGTATCGACGTCATCGCGCGAGAAGCCGTACTTGGTGGCAATCAAATCCGCTGCGACGCCCTGAGGCATGAAATAGCTCGGCACCGCCATAGAAGGATCCGTCGGCCATGCCGAACCGGAGGACATGATCCCGACGCGGCTCATGGACTCCGCGCCGCCGCCGATGGTCAATTCGTGCTGCCCCGACATGATCTGCGCCGCGGCAATATTCACGGCGTCGAGGCCCGACGCGCAGAAGCGGTTGACCTGAATACCGGGCACTGACTTGTCGAAGCCGGCCTTCAGCGCAGCAAATCGCGCGATGTCGCCCCCTGCCTCGCCGATCGGATCCACAACGCCGAGCACGACGTCATCGACGCTGTCAGGCGCCAGATTGTTGCGCTCCTTCAGCGCCTGTAGCGGAACGGCCGCCAGCGCGAGAGCCGTCACTTCGTGGAGCGAGCCGTCGGACTTTCCCTTGCCGCGCGGCGTGCGAACGTGGTCGTAGATATATGCCTCAGGCATCTCTGGCCTCTCCTGCCTTGTTTACCTCCCCGGTCCGGGAGGAATTGTCCCAGCGCAAATCAAGCTGTCTTGAGTCACTCGCGAGAGCGCGGCCGACACCGACCCTTCTCACTCAGATCAAAGTAGATGCTGCAAACCTACATAAGTTGCTTTCGTATATTACCTTGTTTTTTTCAAGTCTTGATCGGCGAGTTTCGCTCCAGCCGCACACCTAGCTCTCGGTGCGGCAGGTCTGATCTTCGTTCGGTGTTCAGCGGTGCGTGACGACCCTGCGCCGGCGCATCACGGCTCAGCTCATTGCGCAGGTCTGCCGGGAGCCGCCACCGTGTGGGCACGTGAGCCCGACCTTCCGTCCCTGCTCACTCTGAGGAAGCGTCAAGGACTTCGCCGAAAAGCTCCCAGGCTGTACCACTCCAGCGTTGCAGCTTCATTTGGGTGTAATTCATGTTGATCTTATCGCTCGTACTGACGCTGATGCCAGGCAACAGCGTCGGTAGCATGACATTCTTCAGGCTCTTCGCCTGCTTGATGATATTCTCGCGGGAAAGATCGCTCCCGCACTGTTTGATCAGGTGTTCGAGCAACGCTGCTTGCGCATAACCGTACTGGATATTGGTGTCGGCGAAGTCGGCGCCCGGCATGTACTTTTCGATGAAGGTTCGATAGCCCTTCATCCCAGCGTCGTTGGCCCACTGCGTGTCGACCGGATCCATCAGGTTCTGCCCGACGATCACACCGACCGCCCTTTCCAGACCTGCCGGCTTCAGGGTCGCGCTAACCGAACCCGAGGGGTAGTTCAGTACGATCGTGGGTTTCCAGCCGATCTCGGCAGCCCTCCGAATGGCTTGCGCCGCGAACTTTGGCGTCCCCGCCACCAGCAGCGCATCGGCCCCTGAACTCTTCAAGTTCAGGATTTGAGAATCCACCGTTGGATCGCTGACCTCATATGAGACGGCGACAACCTTCGCTTCGAAAGCGCCTTTCAAGATCGCCTTGAAAGCGTTGACGTAATCCTTGCCGAGATCGTCATTCTGATAGAGGATGCCATACTTCGCATTCGGCATCGTCTTGGTCAGAAACTTGGCATAGATCTTCCCCTCTGTATCGTAACTGACGATGCTCGTCGTCGTCAGCGGATAATCCGAGACGTTCGTGAACTTGTTCGACCCGGTGATGATGCCTATGCTCGGCACGCGCTTCGCAATGAGATATTTGGCGACCGCCGTGTTTCCCGGGGTACCAAGCTGACCATAGATGAAGGCGACCTCGTCGCCTTCGACGAGCTTGCGCACCTGCTCCACCGCTTTGGGCGGGCTGTAAGCATCGTCGTACATGATGTAGTTTATTTTCCGGCCGTTAATGCCGCCGCGGTCGTTGACCGATTGGGCATAGGCAAGAATGGCTTGACCTATGACACCGTACGGCGAGGCCGGTCCGCTGAAAGGAAAGACTCCGCCAATCTTGATCTCAGACGGCGTCACACCCGGTGCATCGGCGGCATACGCAGCGGACCCGAACGACATCAGCATCAGAGCAATAAATGGCCTGAAGAGCTTGAACATGACATCACTCCAAAAATGTGAAACTACGTGTCTTCTTAAACCTCAAGCCGGTTCGAGAAGATCGGCTCCTTGACTAGGACGCGCGGCGTATGCGCGTCGACGAAGGGAGCCGCTCGCGGACCATCTCCCGAACCAGATCCTTGCGTACTTTGCCGAAGCTGTTGCGCGGCAATGCGTCAAGGCAGACCACTTCACGCGGCCGCTTGTAGCTCGCGAGGGACGCGCAGCTCCTTACGATGTCGTCCGGATCTACGGCTGCATCTGTCGCCTTGACGATGGCAGCGACAACGATTTCGCCCCACTTTTCGTCGGGAATTCCGATCACCGCGACTTCCCGGATTGATGGATGATCGATCAACGCCAATTCGACTTCGGCGCAATAGACGTTCTCTCCACCGGAGATGATCATGTCCTTCTTGCGGTCCTTGATAGCAAGGTATCCGTCCTCATCGAGAACACCGACATCGCCGCTGCGATACCACTCCTGCCCATTCAGATCGATGATCGCGTCCCGCGTCGCTTGCTCGTTGTCGAGATAGCGCGAGAATGCCGTCGGCCCGCTGATGAGAATTTCTCCGATCTCGCCACGAGGAAGGACCCCGCGCTTGTCGTCGTAGATGGCGATCTGCGTCCCAGGTGCCGGGAGCCCGGCACTGCCTGGCTTCCTCGACAGCATCGACGGAGGACAGGTCGAAACGAACAGCATTTCGGTGATGCCGTAAGTGTTAATAACTCCATTGGGTAATTCGAAGCGTTTGGTGATTTGCTCCGCAAGTACCGGCGGCAACGGGGCGGACGCTGAAAGCCAATTTGCGAGATGAGGCAACGGCTTCGTCTCGGCAGTTAGTTCGCGCAGCAATTGCCAGGCCATCGTCGGGACGATGAACGCGGTGTTGATCTCGAGCTTCTCCAGGTATTCCAACGTTTGTGCAGCGTTGAGCTTCTTGAACAAAAACTGCGTGCCACCACACATCACGACCGGGAGCGCAACGTTTTCCATCGCTCCTCGATGAAAAAGGGGAGCGACGCCCAAGACTCTGATGGGTTCCGAAATCCGAATAGCCCAGGCGCCGAGCATCGCGGCAGCCAGAGCAGATCGGTGCTTAACCACTGCTCCCTTCGGCCGGCCTGTCGTGCCCGATGTGAACCAGATGCCGCTATCAGCATCTGCGCTCACGATCGGGAAGGAGGACATGTCTGCGGTACCGCTTAGCAGATCGTCGAAGCGAAGCTGATCGGGCCCCACGCCGCTGCCGCACACGATCAGTCGGATCGAGAGCGTAGAGGTCGCGATGGCCTGAGACGCCAGTCCAGCGAGCTCTTCATCAACGATGAGCGCTTTACACTTGGCTGCCGAGAGCTGATACGCGAGCTCTTCGGCCGTCAGCCGAAAGTTTAGAGAAACGGTCAGCGCACCGAGCCGGGCGATCGAAAAGTAGGATAGAAGCAGCTCGCGCTGATTCCACAGCAAATATGCAACCCTGTCGCCTGCTCCAACTCCGAGCCGCTGAAGTCCAGCAGCAAGGCGGTCGACCGTCTCATCGAATTCGCGGTAGGTCAGCGACCCCGCCTCATCGACGACGGCGCTTCTTTGCGGCGTCGCGCAGGCCGTTGCCCGAAGAACATCCGAAACCGAAATGGCTCGATCCAGCACCATGACCTCCCCTTGTTCGTTCTGGCAGCTTGTGCTGCTCTTTGGTTTTCCGACCGCACCTAACGTGATGGCTCAGGCTGCCACTTCACCCAATGGAAGAACGACTTGCATTTCCGGCATCGAAACAAGACTTCGGAAACGCTTCCACCGAAAGGCGATTCGATATCGACAACATCGCTCTCACAGTGCGGACAAACGACCTTGCTGGCATCTACCGGCAAGTCGAACGTTGGCTCGTTTCGATTCACGGCATCGCCAATTCGCGATTCTTGAAACCGATCTTCTCGAACAGATTCTCCGGGATCCCGGGACGGCCGTTGCGGCGGATGGACGGCTGCCACGACTTTGCAGGGCCCACAATTCCGTCCGGAACATCGAAGGTTGCGCCGATCGCTTTGAGGAAGCGATCGCGAAGGTCCGAATCCGACGTATCCCGATAGCCGGTTGAGAAAACCACGTCCGGCCGGTCCGCGTCGCCCCACCAATCCAAAGCGTCGACCAAGCGGCGACGGGCGTCTTCGTCTACCGTGGACGCCGAATCCTTGCGCAGCGCCTTGATCCAGCCCACCGAATAGCTGAGGTGAAAGCGCGATTCCTTCAGGATCTTGTCAGCGAGACGTGCCAGGGTTCTGTCGGCCAGGCTTGTCCTGTAAGCGCTCAGTTGCGTGGAAATGGCCTGCTCAGCCATGAATATCGTTGCGATAAAATCAGACCACGATTGCGGCGGCCGGTCGAGCAGCTTGGGCGAGCGGATATCCTTCGCACCACGCGTCCACTCGACCTCCTCGAGCGTGACTCCGAAACGCCCCAGATGCTGATAGAGCGCGCGGGCATGCCCATACTGCCCCTGCATCATCGCGCAGATGGACGTGAAGTCCGCGATGGAGCGCCCGTTCTGCAACACCATCATGTACCAGCCGGCGAGCACCAGTTTGGCGTCCGCGATGCAATACAGTTCGTCCCGCAGGCACCGGTCCGCTTCTGAAAGATCTTCGATTGAATTGATGACGGACATCACACCACCTTCACCTTCGATTTGCTGCCGCGTTCGGTAATAGTAACGATTGCCGACAGCGGAACGATGCACATCTCCCGCCAGGTATGGTGGTCGTAGACGAACCAGGCGCGCGCCTCCGCCAGTTCCGCGTTGGGGGCCTCGACCGAACCGATATGAGTGAGTGGTTCTGCGGAATCTCTGCGCGCAAATACCTCGTAGAATTCGGGCTTGTCGCCGCCCAACTCCAATTGTCTGTCGATAACCTTCTTCATCATCGCACCCTTAAACTTGTATTCCGAAGCGGCGCATCAGTTGCCGTGCATTGGGCTCAATGGATTGAGTGGTCCAATCGTGGTGCCAGCCTTCGAGGACGTTGACCTCGCTGACGCCTTTTAGGCCGCCCACGGCGTCCTTGACCGATTGTTTCAGCATCGACACGCCAGGACAGGCCAGGCACGGGATGGCGAGTTCGACATTGACCACGCCGGTTTCCGATATCGTGACTGCCCGCAACATCCCCATGCTCTCGATGCTGACCGGTATATGCGGGTCATTCACCGCGAGAAGCGCCTCCCGGACCGCCTGCTCCGTCACCACAGGTCTTGCCCCCACAGCTCAATCTGCATCCGGCTCAGGCCCGGCAGCTTCAATGGGCCGCCCTTCTTCCACTGCGCCAGCTTCTCGGGCCATGGCACCGTACGGAAATCCCATTTCAAAGTTTCCAGATTCAGCAGGATCGGCATCTGGTAATCGAGGACGTAAATGCCTCTTTCGCTATCGAAGTGAGCCGGGACCTTCAGACCAACCTGCTCGCAGAAAGGAACGAGGCGCTGCAGCCAAATCTGCCTGAGCTGATCGTTGCTGCTACCGCGAATCTTGTAATGGAGCTGGTCGGTTCTCGACTTGACATCGTCCGTCGCGCCGAACCACTCGGCACCCAAGGGAAACCAGAAATCCATACGTTCCTGAACACGCTTCCGTATCTCGGGCCCCTGCTGCATGTAGTGGCGGATCATGTACTCGCCGCGCTTGACGTGGAAATTTTCCTCGAAGTTCACCTTCCGCAGGGACCGGCTATATGGACCGAATGAACAATTTTCCTCGAGATCACACGTCGTGATGTATCCCGCCTGATCGCCGACAAGGTGGCCTAGCCCCACATCGATCGGACTCAAGTTGCCAAACTCGAGCAGAAAGAACGTCTTGAAATTCTTGGGATCACGCTCGAACACCTGGTGATAGGAGTCGAAGCCGAAATCCTCGAGCATGCGGAACATGACTTGGGCATGCCCCATCTCGTCTTGCAGCGCAGACGCGATGGCAATTCGATCGTTGATACTGGGCGCAAACGCGATGGCATCGAAGTCGAGAGGCAACGTCATGATTTCCAGATCGGCCGCGATCGCCATAGTCGCGACGAGCACGTCACGATAGCGCGGCGTCATCTCGCTGATATCTTCCAGCGTTGCGCCAGCCTTGATTCGGGTCTGTAGAGCGACCTCAGTTGCCTCTTCCGGGATTTCGCGTGCGAGCGCCGCTTGAGCCATGGTCGGACCTTCCCTGTTAGAATTCGTTGATTGTTTATGCGTGGTCCTGGAGATTGCCTCGCAAGACATCGATAACGGAGGGGCCATCATCGGCCTCGATGTCTCTCGGCGCCTCCGACGCGATTTGAAGACCGGTAAGCACGACAGCCTTCAGCGCGCGAACCAGACGGTGAACGTCAATGCGGAGATTCTGACGGAGGCACTCGAGCATGATGCCATCGCCGGTGGAGATCAGGACCCGAGCCATATCGCTGCTGCTCAGATCGGAGCGGAACATGCCAGAAGCCTGCCCAAGCTCCAGGACAGTTCGCACTTCTCGCGCGATCCGATTGTAGCCAGCCTTTACCCTGCGCGCCGCCTCGGATTCAGTTGCGGCCATCTCTATAGAGACGACGATCGGCAGCAACATCGAGCCCGGATGGTCAAGGGCGACCTCGCCGGCCCTCTCCAGATATTTCGTCATGCGCTCGACGGGCGAAAGGCTTTGATCTTGCAGGATCTGAAGATATGGCTCCATGACGTTGGCTCGCACGCGATTGAGCAGCTCAAGCAGGACACCTTCCTTGTTGCCGTAATAGAAGTAGACGCTGCCCTTGGTCAGGTCTGCGAGCTGCCCGATCTGCTCCGTCGTCGTGCCGTTGTAGCCCTGGGTCACGAAGAGAAACTCGGCGGCAGCCAATACTGCCGACATGCTCAACTCGCGATGTTCGGAATTTGTCAGTCGTTTCTTGCGCTTTTTCATGCGCTCGAAAGTATTATCACTCGACTCGCGAGGTAAAGCCTCGTGCAACCCTAATGCACCGCTAGACGCACGATTGCCGCATTCGCCAATGCCATGGCTAGCGTCGACAACTCCTGACAATGCGGAAATACACATGCTCATGGCCCAGCGAAGTCTTCTTCGAAGCGGCTAGCAGTTGACATTGATACTCATCTACAATTAACTTACTTACCAGTCAATAACTTTCTTTGAGGGCAGGAGACACCAGATTTTCGTCTTGGAAACCAGTGAGATACACGAAAGCAGCGGCCCGGCTCGGCAGCTGTTCGGCAGCAAATTGAGCCAAAACGAGCGATCGACAAGGGAGAAAGGACCAGGGATGACCAAACAGATTGAATTCTATTTCGACTTCGGTAGCCCCTACAGCTACCTCGCACAGAGTCAGCTCAAGAAGCTGGCCGCAGACACGCAGGCAACCGTCGTCTACATGCCCATCAATGTGCTGGATCTGATGAAAGCGACCGGCAACACCCCGACGACAATGGAGTGCAGGGCGAAGAGAAAATACGCAAAAAGCGATCTGCAACGTTGGGTCAAAAAGTACGGCGTCGGCTGGGAGCCCAACCAGAACTTCCGGCACATCGACCTCAACTTCCTGCTTCGCGGGGCCATCGCCGCGATCAAGCTCGGGGTGGGGCCCGATTTCGTATCGAAGGTGTTCACGGGCCTCTACGCCCAGGTGCTTGACCTCGGCAACGTCGACATCCTCAGAGACTTCCTGAAGAAGAACGAGCTTCCTGCCGATCGCATCCTCGAACTGATGGCTCAGGAGGAGACCTCCGAGGAACTGAAGGCCCGCAACAAGGCAGCCGAAGAAGCCGGCCTGTTTGGTACGCCAACGTTTCGGATCGGAGAGGAACTCTATTTCGGAAACGATCGACTCCCATTCGTTGAAGCAGCAGCAAAAGCGCAGGCATGATCATGACAAAACCAGTTTGTGTTATTACCGGTGTTGGTCCCGGTACAGGCAGCGCACTCGCCCGCCGCTTCTCTCGCGGCGACTACCACGTCGCTCTCATTGCGCGCTCGGAGAAGCGCATTCCGAAGCTGCAAGCCGAGCTGCCGGACGCCTCCGCCTACATCTGCGATGTCACGCAGGAGGACCAGGTCAGCGAAACCATCGCAAAAATCACGCGTGACCACGGCGCGCCCGCGATCGCCATCCACAATGCCGTAGGCGGAACGTTCGGAAATTTCCTGGAAGTGGATCCCGCGGCTCTTGAGACGAACTTCAAAGTCAACACCATGGGACTGCTTTACCTTGCCAGAGCGGTCGCTCCTGCGATGATCAAGGCGCAAAGCGGTGCCATCATCGCGACCGGCAATACCTCAGCCTATCGCGGGGTCGAGAGCTACGCCGGCTTTGCGCCGTCGAAGGCGGCAGAACGCATCCTTGCCGAATCGATGGCGCGGCATCTGGGCCCGAAGGGCGTCCATGTCGCCTTTCTGATGATCGACGCAGTCATCAACGTACCGTGGGCTCGCAAGATGTTCCACGACAAGCCGGAAGAGTTTTTCGCTCAACCGACAACGATTGCCGATGAGATTTGGCACATTTGCCATCAGCCTCGCTCGGCATGGTCGTTCAACTACGAACTCCGCCCCTACGGCGAGAAGTGGTGATCCGCTTCATCTCACAATCGATCGCGATGCCGATCTGAAAAATGCCGGACCGTCGCCATTGCTGAGCGACCGGTCCGGCCCTCGACCATAGCCACCTACTTTTTCAGACCGTGGAGAAGAAATTGCCTGAAGCACTTTCTTCGGAGGCACGGGCGAACTTGCCAAGCGAGATGGGATGGGAACTCCAACCATTTTGCGGCTCAAGGCAACACTAACCGCGCCGGAGACCGACTGCTGACCTTGGGAGACGATTCATGTCGAAGCGAAGTCCAATCCTGATCACCGGCGCCGGCGGAGAAGTTGGCTCGGTCAGTAAAACGATCACCCACATGCTGCTGGAGCAGCAATATCCAGTACGTGCCTTTGTCAAAAGGGACGACGAACGGGCCGAAGCGCTGCGGGAAGCCGGTGCAGAAGTATTTGTCGGGAATCTTCTCGATCTCGCCGACGTCGTCGCCGCCGTGAAGGGCTGTCAACGAATTTATTTCAGCATGAGCTTGAACCCCTATTATACCGACGCCAGCATCCTGATGGCTGCAGCCGCACAAGAACAAGGGGATACCGAAGTGTTCGTGAACATTTCGGAATACGAGCAGTGCTACATGACCTTCGACAGAATGTCGACTTCGCACGATGCAAGACGCGCTTGGCTGGGCGGCTTGATTGGCGATTGGTCGCGGCAACAACGGGCTCACTGGGCTTCGGAGCGGGCGTTGAAATGGTCAGGCCTGCCGGTTGTGAACGTTCAAGCGACGATGTTCGTCGAGAATCCCATCCTGTCGTGGTTTCCCCTGAAGCAGCTCCTCGGTGCAAATGAGCTGCACCTGCCGTTTGGGTCGCAGAAGGTTGCGCCCATTGCGGCCTATGACGTTGCAGTAGTATGCGCGAAGATTTTGATGGATCCGTCGGGGCATGTTTCGAAGTCTTATGCGTTGACCGGTCCGACGTTGAAAGACATGCACGGGGTTGCGGAGGACTATGCCGCGGTGCTGGGCCGGCGTATTTCTTACGTTCCTCAGGCGGCGGACGCCTGGATCGAGACTTACGTCAACAGCGCTTATGCGTCCCGCAATCCGCATGTCGCAAGCCACATAAGGGCGCTCGTCCACTTGGTCGCGGGCGGACGCTATGACATCGTTGACGACCAGCTCGAGCGGTTGCTTGGGCGTACTCCGAAGGACATACAATGGGCTTTGAAGCGATCGCCGCGGATTCGCGAAGCTCTGCAGAACGCATAGATCGATGGGACGCGCCGCCGCGCGGGAAGGCGGGCAGCTTTATCGAAGCCGGCGCGCAGGCACTGATGGAAACCAATCGGAATTTCCGCGGCCCGAGGTATATGCTCGAACTACAAGGCCAAGCCAGGCGATCTTGATCCTCCGACAATCGTGGTTGGATCCGCGCGGCGTCGAAGAGCCCCCCGAAAAAAAATGGCCCGGGATCAGAGATCCCGGGCCAGTCTGGGAGACCCGCGCGCCCACTTCACAGCGCAATCCAAAGAACAAGCTGCACGATGACAGCGAAAGGCAATCCGAAGGCCAACGCGAGAAGCTGACCTTCTCTGATTTCATCGACGCTCGGATCGGGAAAGAATTCGATCGCGAATAGACCACATTCCATGAGCCGCCCCCGATTTTTCCTGAACAACAATTTTCCCAGCGTTCGTCCTTTCTCAGCTCTCGACTTTGAAGGTGAGCCCGGCATTTCGAACCAACCGAGGTATCAGCTTCTCGCCCATCGCCGCGCCAGGCGTCCAAATGCCAGCAGCGACGTCGCTCGCGTCCTGCAGGAGGCAGATCGCGCATTCCGTGATCATTTTTGACGTCGATCCGTAACCTGGGTCCCTGTCACCTCGAACCGCGACAGAGATCTTGCCGCGATCCTTGCTACTCCCGATGAACAGGATGTCGTAACAACCGGCCTCACGTTCCGCCTTCGACGGGCCCTCACCTGGCTTCGGACTGCCTTCGCCGCCGAACGATCTGTTATCCTCCGCAATCTTGGCGGCCGTCATCTCGCCCTGCTTGCCGGGACCGGCGACGATCATCTCGTCGTAAACGAAACCGGTCCCGTAGCTGTGCCCCATGAGAGCGTTCGAGCGATGAACGTTGCGCGTGTTGATCGGCGACATGATGAAGGGGGCCACCCAGGCGCCGAGGTCCTCGTCGAACTCAATCTTCATTCCATGCGGCTGCTTCGGTCCAGCAAAGCCGGGCGTCAGAAGAAACGGATCCTTGAGCTGGTCGAGCACCTTCGGATTACTCATCGCGGCGGCCATCGTCGCGCGTGAACTGGCTGCAGTTCCGCCCGAGAACGTGCCCTTCATCACCCGGACCCGGCCTTTCACGTGCTCGGCGGGCTCTCCCCACGCCTTCCTGGCGGCGCCCTGCAGGAAGAACACGCCGAGTTCGAACGGCACGGAATCGAAGCCGCACGAGAAGATGATGCGCGCCCCACTCGATCGGGCCTCGTCCTCATGGGCGTCGATCATGCTCCTCATCCAGACGGTTTCGCCGCTCAAGTCGAGATAGTCCGTGCCCGCGCGAGCGCATGCCGCCACCAATTTCGATCCAAAAAGCTGGAAGGGTCCGACCGTGGAGATCACGGCGCGCGTCGACCGAGCCAGCGCCTGCAGCGACGCTTCGTCGTCCGAGTCAGCCTTGATCAGCAATGTATCGTCGGGCGCGCCGATCTCGGCGCGGACGGTGGCGAGCTTCTCGAGGTCGCGGCCCGCCATTCCCCATTTGATTTTCTTTCCGTATCTCGTCGCGAGGTACTCGGCCACGAGCCGACCGGTGAAGCCACTGGCGCCAAAAACAATCAGATCGCAGGCGCTATCGCGTACCATACTCTCGCTCCATCAGTGCTCGGAGGCGCGGCCTCACCTACGGCCACGAACTCACGACTCACGAAATGACTCATCCTGCCGATGAGGCTGAACCGTTGTTTTTCATCAATTTTCCCGGCATCGAGAAAACATTCTGACTATACAGTAAGTTTCATTGATGTAAAGTATGCCGCGTCTCGGCTGCCCCTTGCGGCTGAGGTTCGGATGCCCCCTCCAACAGAACATCAGGTCTTCAAAATGGTCAGCTTGAAAAGCTTGCTCGATCTCTCTGGAAAGAAAGCCCTCGTGACCGGAGGCTCCCGCGGGCTTGGGCTTCAAATCGCCGAAGCACTGGGCGAACAGGGAGCGGAGATCGTATTGTCGTCGCGGAAGGCTTCGGACCTTGAAAAGGCGCAGGCGCATCTCGCCGGCCGTGGAATCTCAGCACAATGGATCGCAGCGGATAACTCCAGGGACGATGACATCTCACGTCTCGTCGACGAGGCCCTCGGCAAGCTCGGGCGAATTGATATTCTCGTCAACAATGCGGGAGCGACATGGGGGGCTCCGACCGAAGATCACCCTATCGAGGCGTGGGACAAGGTCATGAATCTCAACATTCGCTCCCTCTTCCTCCTGAGCCAGCAGATCGGAAAACGCTCGATGATTCCGAACCGATATGGTCGGATCATCAATCTGGCGTCGATCGCCGGCCTCCTCGGCAGCACGAGCACGACTCAAACGATCGCCTACAACACGAGCAAGGGCGCCGTGGTCAACTTCACCAGAGCACTCGCCGGCGGCTGGGGGCGCTACGGCATCACGGTGAACGCGTTGGCGCCGGGCATGTTTCCCTCGAAAATGACCAAGGGCACGATCGAGCAGGTCGGCATGGAGAAGCTGACGACAGGCGTACCTCTGCAGCGCATCGGTGACGAAGACGACCTGAAAGGCGCCGCCCTGTTGTTCGCCAGCGAAGCCGGCAAACATATCACCGGTCAGATCCTAAGCGTGGACGGCGGTCTAACGGCTGTACTGTCCTCATCCTAGCGAGCCCTCATAACCGATCAGCTGTTATCTTGGATGAGATGCTCCACGAGTTGTCGGGTCGAAGCCGCCTCTCGTGCTTCGCCGCGCCGCTCGCGACGTTCACCGGATTGACGCTCGACACCCGTTGTTCGGGACTCAAGGAGCTTCTTATTCAAGATTCAGGAACCCACTCTTCAAGAGTGAGGAACCTTCAAGGCCTCGACAGTTGATTTCCGAACGGCGATCGGCGCATCGACTGTCGCATGATCAACCCCGGGCTGCTTCGGGCGACAGACGCAGTAATCGTTCTGCGCGCAGCCGCAGCTCGTGTTTCAAGACCTTGCCGGTACCGTTTCGCGGGAGGTCATCGACCAGGAAGACGTGTTTGGGCTTCTTGTAACCAGCGATTCGCCCTTGCGCGGTTGCGATCACATCTTCGATTGTCAACGAGCTATCCGCCGAGCGCTCGACGAACGCAACAACCGACTCGCCGTAGACATCGTCTGGAATACCGACGACGGCGGCGTCCACAATGCCGGGGTTGGTCAGCAGGGCCTGCTCGACTTCCTTTGTGTAGACATTCAAGCCGCCGCTTATGATCATGTCCTTCTTGCGGTCCACGATATAGAGGTATCCAAGCTCGTCGCATCTTGCGATGTCGCCGGTATGCAACCAGCCGTCGCGCAGCGCCGTCGCCGTCTCCTCGGGCCGTTCGTAATAGCACCGCATGACGGTGAAACGCCCCGGCTCGCCCGATCGAACGAGTAGCTCGCCCGGCTGTCCCGGTACGGTGTCGGCCCCGCGATCATCGACGATCCTGATCTCCACGCCCGGTGTCGGGCGTCCGATCGATTCGGGCCGGACGAACTGTTCCTCGTGCGCGAGCGACGTTACCGCCCCGGCTTCCGTCATGGCGAAGAAGGAGACGAGGCGGACGTGCGGAAGCAAGGACAGAAACTTCCGTTTCAGCTCCACCGGGAACGCCTCCCCGGTCACGACAATGCACCGCAACGAGGCGCACCGCGACGGGTCTTCCTGGATTGCAGGCAGCATCATGCGACAGACGGTCGGCACCATTCCGACCACGGTGATCTTCTCGTCTTCGATCGCCCGGACAGCCGCGACGGGATCGAACGTCTTGAGGATCACCAAGGTCCCCCCGAGACTCAGGGCGTTCGCCAGTCGCGCCAAGCCGGCGCGATGCGCCAGAGGCGTTGTAACGAGATAGTTGTCGTCGCTCGAAATGCCCCATTCGACGGCGTGCACGAAATAGTTCTGCACGATGAGGTTCGAATGGGTAATAACTGCTCCCTTCGGAGCACCGGTCGTGCCTGACGTGTACATTACCAATGCATCGTCCGCAAACGGCAGGGGATGCAGAGGAGCAGGATCGTTGGCGCGCAACTCGGCCAGGCCGATCGCGCCGAAGATCTTCGCCCCGGTCGAGATGAAGACCGCGTCCGGAAGGTCCTTCGCGACTTCAGCGCGCAGAGCGAAGTCCGCCTCCAGAGCGACCGCGAACGGTTTGCTGTCCCGGCAGATGTATTGCAGCTCGAGGGGCGTCAGCCGCGTAGATACCGGAACCACGATCACACCGATCGTGAACGCCGCATAGAGAAGCTCGACCAGTTCGATTCCATTCGGCAGATTGATGACCAGCCGGTCTCCGGTCTTTGCGCCGAGTTTGAGCAGGCCGGTCGCTAGATTGAGTATCCGCCGGTCGAGCTCGCTGTAGCTGACACGATCGCTTCCACAGACGAGTGCGGTCTTTTCGGGATAGCGGACCGCTTGTGCTCGGAAGATCGTGTCGAGCCGCATCGAAGCCTCAAACGATCCGGAACGCCGGGTACTGTACGTCTTCCGAGAGGCGGTCCCAGCTTACTTCGACGCGCTGCCCGATCGAGACCCTGTCTGGATCCGTGTCGACGATGTTGCCGAGAATCCTGACCCCTTCGTCCAATTCGACCGTCGCGACCGATAGCGGTAAGCGGCCCTCCAGCCCGGGACCCGGAACGCGAATTACCGTACAGGCATAGATCACTCCTTTTCCCGAAACCTCGCGCCACTCCAGATTTCGGCTCCCGGTGAAGATGCTGACCGGGCGCGGATAGTGCTGGAATTGATTGGTGTCCTTGCAGAACTGCAGCACGAGTTTTCCGCGTTTCGCGGCTTCCCAGAACGGAGCGGTGTCGACATAGACCGAGACCTTCGGAACGGGGCGCGCGACCGCTTGATCAACCATCGCTAGGCCTCCAGGATCAGGGCTGCGCTTGTGCCCCAGTTGCGCGCAAATGGGATGACACCGATTCCCGTGACCAGGGCGTTCTTGGGATCTTTCACCTGTCGACCGCCTCCTTCTCCGAACATCTGTCGAACAGCCTCGGCCAGATTGAGCCCGCCGCTCGCCAATCCTGGTTGCCCGGCCGAGATCTGACCGCCTCCCGTGTTCAGCGGCAATGTGCCGGTGCGCGAGAGATCCGTACCCAGAGTGAAGTCGCTGCCCTGCCCGCGCTCGCAGAAGCCGAAGTCTTCGAACTGCATCATGACGGCGATCGTAAAATCGTCGTACGGCTGAAACATCCGGATGTCCCGGGCAGACAAACCGCTCTGTTTGTAGATCAGGGGAGCGATGACAGAAAAGCCCGTCTCCGTTATGTCGGGACACGAACGGTCACCGTGCAGATTGGTGATCTCGGCGTAAGCCGTGGGGTAGACCATCTTGCTCAAGCCCAGCGCTCGCGCGCGCTTCTCGGACGTAACCAGGAAGGCGTTCGCCCCATCGCAGAACATCACACAATCCAGCAATCGAAGCGGGTCTGCGATCACACGGGAGTTGAAGTAGTCCTCCATGGTGAGAGGCGTCTTGAACTTCGCAAGCGCATTTTCGTTATGGAGCGCGTGTTCACGCTGTGTGACCGCGATTTTTCCAAGGGCTTCCGATTTGATCCCATATTGATGATGATATCGGCTCATCAACAAACCAAAGCTCGCGGGAGGTCCTTGAACACCCACGGGTTCCTGAAACTCCCCTCGATATGCTCCGTAATTCGCTCGCCAGGCCGTGCTCGGGGCATCCGCGCAAAGAACAACGACGGTTTCGCACAAGCCGTCTCGGATGGCTGAAGCAGCCCTCGCGATGCCGCCCGTGGCGGAGCATCCCCCGGTGCCGCTATAATTCAGCCATTTCGGCGAAAGCCCCAACGCCTCTGCCATATACACGGGGAAAAACGGATTCGGACACTCGCTGAGCGGCGCAGCGACCGCCATGCCGTCGATCTCGGATTTTGGGATGCCCGTGGATTGCAGAAGCTTCGCTAGAGCCTCTCCGCCGAAGTCATACGCGCTGCGCCCGGATTTGAACTCGACAGGAGTTTCGGAATAGCCCGCTATGACGATGTCACGCTTCTTCGCCAAGCTGATCTCCTCGGAATTGGAATTGCCGCTGCGCCGGCGCACCGGAACGCAATTTCACGGTTGTCTCCAGGGTAGTCCGTCCGCCTTCCAACCGACCTTGGTGCCGCGATGTCCTTCTTCGTCGGCATCGCCCTCGAAGCCGCCGGCGAGACTGAAGCACCGCGCAAACCCTGCCTCGAAGACAGCCTTCGCGGCAGCGAGGCTTCTGCCGCCGGAGCGGCACATGAAAATCACCGGGTTGGCCGGATCGTACGTCGCCTTCAATTTTCCGATAAACTCGGGATTGACGCGCATCTCCGGAAAGACACGCCAGGAGATTTTGGCAACCGCCTTTCCGAGATCCGCAAGATCCGGCACTCCGACATAGCCCCATTCCGGCTCCGTCCGCACGTCGACGAGCCGCGCGTGCTTGTCGGCAGCCAATAAGTCCCATGCTTGTCGCGGCGAAATTTCCGTCGTCATCGGTGTCACAACGGAATAACGATCAAAATATCGACGTTCCGGGAATCCAGGATCACCACTCGCTTCCGGAAGCGGGGCTGACCATCCTCGATCACGACTTCGTCGAGATATCTGCCGACCGCGAACAAGTCCATGCGACCGGTTTCCATGGTTCGCACGATCTGAAAGTTCGACCGAGCCGAAACCACCATATCCGATGTCTGCTCCAGAAACTCCGATCGTCCGATGATGTGGCTATAGGTATGTGGCTCGAAAATGTTGGCCGAATAGAATGCCTTCACCCGGTCCTGCATCATACCCCTTCCGACACAACGCACGACGCCGATCGGAAGTCCCGCCTCATGGTTCTCGCGGGTCGTCACGTGGTACAGCGCGTCTGACGTGAAGAACTGCGGCCACGCATCCAACCTCATGTCGTCGACCGAATGTGCGTAGGCTGCGATCAAATCCACGACTTGGTCTCGCGTCGGTGCGACCATCTGCTTGGAGGCTTTGTCGAGAACCTTGTGCATCTCGCCTCTCCTCAGAAGCCCATGATGTGGCGATAGCCGTGCCAGAAGCCGCGAACCGCGGTTTCCGTCGCGCGCGAATTCCTTTCGGATTCGACTTCACGCCCCCCCATCTCGATGAACGACGACTGGTCGGGATCGGCGCGCGTTCCGCGCTGCACGAATTCGTTGATGCAGCCGTCCTCCAGGGAGACGAGGCCGGCGGCACCGGTCAGATTGCTTTGCATCACCCGCATGCTCGACTGTTCATCGGTATCCCGCTCGTAGCCCAGATAGATCCAGAACAATTCGGTCTGATCCACGCCGCGCGGGGCGAAAAAGCGGATCGCCAGAGAATTGAGCGTGAACTGAATGCACATGTTGGGAAAGACGGTCTGGATACTGTGGGTGATGCCGTCGTCGAACTCCTCCCAGGCCTCGAGCAAGCCTGGGCCATCCAGAGCAGATTCGTAGTTGGCCGAATGCACCTTCGCATCCGCATATTCGGCCGCCTCCTGCATTTTCGTGCGACGCGCGAAGCTCAGATGGTGCCATTTCCGCTCGGACAGCGTGATGCCGCCGTCCATGTCGAGGCGGTTCACCTTGAAGGTTGTGTAGAACGTGTGCAGCAGGGTCGCATGATAGGAATCGCGCAGGTTCTCGGCGTATAGCTTCCAGTTGTTGTGGATCATCTGGCTGTGCGTTCCGAGGATGCGCAACGGTCGGCCGAGGTTTCGCTTGATGAACGATGCCATCTCGGGACCGAGATACGCCTCGACGTCCTCGATCTCGTCCGCAAAGGTCCCGAAGATCATCCCGCAGAACGACTCCACCCTCAAGGGGCGGAGCCGGTGCTGCGCCGGATCGAAATCCTCCGGCATGCCACCCTGACCACGCACACCGTTGCGGAAAGCGACGCCCTTGAGCTTGCCGTCGAGCTCGTAATTCCAAGCGTGGTAGACGCACGAGAGGCTCGCGACGTTGTCCTTCTTCTTCAGGCAAACCAGAGCGCCTTTGTGCGCGCAGCGATTGACCATCGCGTGTACCTTGCCGTCGCGGTCGCGCGTAACGACAACCGGCGTTTCGCCGACGGTCGTGGTCCGGTAGTCGCCGGCATTCTGGATCTCGATGTCCAGGCACAGGAAATTCCAGGTCTTTCCCCTGAAGATCCGCTCCTGCTCCAGCTTGTAGATTTCGGGGTCGGTGAACAGACGGTATGGCGCGCGGGTTACGCCCTGCGGCGGCCATCGGAATTCCGATGCTTTGTTGCGTTCTGCTTGAGCCGTCGGCGACATGAGATATTGCTCCCGCTTCGTCCACTTGAGGGACTTTGCGGGATACTAGGTGTCGCTCTCGCCGAGCTCCAATACATTATTTCGCTGTATTGATAAGCACTCGCTATCACCAATCGGCATCGGACTCTACCGGTTGGGCGCAAACCCGACGGCCCCAGAGAGGCTCTCGGTTTGAAGCCGTGGCGAAAGTCGTCGCTTGCCCTTGCGCCTTGCCCCGATGGCCGATCCAGCAGTGGCGACGAGGTCTCGGTTTTGTATCCGCTCTCGATCTTCCAAACTTTCCATTTGGCGACAATCCAACACGCGCATATAGTTCCGATTTGGAATTGATCAACCAAGCACGCATGCGAGCAAACGACATGGCTCAGTCCACTCAATCTTCCGTTCAAGACGTTGCGCTCATAGTCGGCGGCGGTCCGGGCATTAGTTCAAGTTGCGCGAGATTGTTCGCAGAGAATGGCATGCGTGTTGCCGTAGCGGCGAGGAATCCCGAAAAAGCGGTCCTTGAGAAGCTCGAGAAGATGCATGGGGTGCATCGCTACGCCTGCGATGCGAGCGAACCGGTCGCTGTAGATCGGTTGTTCGCGAAGATCGTGCAGGACCTCGGGACACCGAGGCTTGTCGTTCACAACATTGATGGCCGCGTCCCCGGCATTTTCCGCAAAAGCGTGATCGAAGCGGACCCAGGCATGGCGCTGGAAACGCTTCGCAACGCTGCATTCAGTGCATTCCTGGTGGGGCAACAGGCCGCCAAGGTCATGCTTGGAAACAAGCCCGACGCCAACGGGGCAAAAGGCACAATCATCTTCACAAACGCCAGCGCCGCGCTCAAAGGCTTCCCATTGAGCGGTGCGTTCGCGATGGCATGTCATGCCAAATCGGGGCTCGCACAAAGCATGGCGAGGGAATTGATGCCGCAAGGTATCCACGTTGCGAATGTGCCCATTGACGCCGCCATCGGCTGGACCCAGGAGGACGGGACCCGCGCTCACCGGCTGGCCGGAACGACCGTCGACGACAACATGGTCGACCCCGATCATATCGCCGAAACCTATCTGCACCTGCATCGCCAACATCGATCGACCTGGGCGTTCGAAGTGGTGCTTCGGCCGTGGGTCGAAAAATGGTGACGATTGCCAGCACAGGACGGCCTACAACCGGTAAACTCGTGTCGCCTATTCTATGATGGATATCCCCGAACTCTTGATAACGTCTCCCCATTTTTCAGTTTCATCCTTCATGAATCGGCCGAACTCCGCACCGAAGACCGAACCCGCTTGCGCGCCCGTCGCTTCAAGGCTCTTTCGAAAGCGCGGGTTCGACATGACCCGCTCTATGTCGGCTGTCACTTTTGACACGATATCGGTCGGCGCTCCCGCCGGCGCCAACACGCCGAACCACGAAGATGCCTCGAAGTGAGCCAATCCGGCCTCCTCAAACGTCGGCACGTCGGGCAGTGAGTCCAGACGTTTTGGGCTTGCAACGGCCAGAGCGCGAACGGTGCCCGCCTGCACCTGCGGAATGACGGTAGGTAGATTGTCGAAGAGAATGGGAACGTGGCCGGCAATAATGTCGTTCATGGCCGGCGCGGCGCCGCGATACGGCACGTGCCTGAGCTTGAGGCCCGTCATCTTCTTGAACAATTCCGCCGACAAATGATGCGTCGATCCAATTCCGGAGGAAGCGTAGTTGAGTTCATCCGATTGTTTCCTGGCGAACTCCAAGAGCTCGTCGAGCGTGGAGATCGGCAGTCCCGGATTGACGATCAGCACGATTGGAACGGTTGCGAGCAGTGCGACGGGCGTGAAGTCTCTCGGCGGATCGAACGGCAGCTTCTTGTAAAGCAATGGATTTATGACGATTGGACCGGGCGAGGAGACCAGGTAGGTGTATCCATCTGCCGCCGCAGACGCGGCGGCCTGGGTCCCGATATTTCCGCCCCCTCCCGGCTTGTTCTCTACGACAACATTTTGTTGCCAAAGCTCGCTGAGCGCTTCCGCCAGGAAGCGCGCTGCGGCGTCGTTTGAGCCTCCGGCAGGGTTCGGCACGATCAGTCGAACAGTCCGCGCCGGAAACATCTCGGCTGGGGCGGCGCTCACCTGACCGACGAGCGCAAGAGCAAGCAAACCCAGGACCAATCTTTTCAAGGCGTGCTCCACATTGACTGATCAATAGAATGGCAGTTCGGCGCCGCGTTCAGTCTCCGGTCAGTCCAGCGTTATGTTCAAGGACTTCACAAAGGGCTCCCAATAGTCGGACTCACTCTTCAACAATTTCTCTGTATCCGAGCCGTTCATTGGAGCGGGGATCGCTCCGAGATCAGTCAGCCGGGCTTTGGTCTCTGGATGGTTCACCGCGTAAAGAGCTGCAGATTCCAGCTCGGCTCTCGCTGTTGCGGGAATCCCAGCGCGCGTGCATACCGCAAACCAACTTTTGTTGATGAACTCTGAAAGGCCCGCCTCGGCGATCGTTGGAACGCCTGGCAGCGCCGGCACCCTGACGTCCGTGGATACTCCAACCGGACGGATCGTATTCGACTGAATGAGGCCGATTGTGCCTGGGACGTTGTCGAACATCATCATGATATTCCCGGCGATGAGATCCTGCAGCGCCGGCTGCGTACCGCGATACGGGACATGAATCATCTCGACGCCGGCAAGCCTCTGAAAGAGCTCTCCCGACAAGTGCATGATGGTGCCTTGGCCGGCGCTGCCAAAGCTGTAGCGGCCAGGACTCGCCTTCAGATAAGCAATCAACTCCCGCAGGTTCGTCGCCGGGACGTCCCTGTTCACCACGAGAATGTTCGGGATATAGGCGATGTGGCCGAGCGGAACGAGGTCTCGATCCACCGCGTAGTTCAAGTTTCGAAACAGGAATTTGCTGAGCACCAGCGTGCTGAGATTGCCCAACAGAATCGTGGAGCCATCTGCTGCCGATCGGGCGACTTCTCCCGTACCTATCGTTCCCCCGGCGCCAGACCTGTTCTCCACGACGATCGATTGTTTGAGATAGTCGCCCATATGACGAGCGACGAGGCGCGCCACGGTGTCGGTGGAAGCGCCCGGCGAATAGGGAACGACCATTCGAAGAGGACGCTCCGACAATCTTCCCTCTGCCCGGACGGATCGTACTCCGGCGGCTGCAGACAATGTCAAAGCCAGCGCGTCTCGCCGGGTGATGGACCTTACCGCCACTTTGACCCCCTCAGTCATCCTCCCTGTCGCCAATCTTTAGAGGCGTTCAAAGGAGACTACCGAGCGGAGCGTTGTTGCAGCCAATAATGATTCCCTCCAATTTAATAAGAAGATCGTATTAGCCGCGACCATCATCAGGGTGACGGCCGCGCCAGCTTTCTCAACTGATCGAGGAATGCGACGACGGCAGGGGCTCGCTCTGACTTGCGATAGACCATGGCCAGATCGGACTGCTGGTTGATCTTCGCCAACGGCCGATACACCACGTCGTCAATCCGCAGCTTCCGAAGTGAATCGGGCACGAACGCCACACCGAGACCGCCCGCGACCAGTCCGGCAAGAGCCGTGAATTGTCCCGCGCGTTGCGCGATCTGAGGCGACAATCCGCCCGCGGCGCATATCTGGGCAACCTGCGCGTTGAAACCGCTGCCCTCCTGAATCTGCACGGCGACGAATGGCTCGGACTTCAACGCGCTCAGCGTGACGCTCTTTTGCCGCGCGAGCCGGTGCCCGCGCGGGATCGCCAAGATGATCGGCTCGCGATGCAGCGACATGATCCCAACGCCGGTCGGCACCGACTTCACGGGAAGACGAAGGATGCCAAGATCAAGGCGGCCACTGCTGACGTCGTCCAATTGCTGGACGATCCCGACCTCGTTCAGGCGAAACTCCACGAGAGGATTGCCTACGCGAAACCGGGCGATTGCCTTCGACAGGACGCCCGTGAAAATAGCTGACCCCACGTATCCAATTTCGATGTGCCCCAGTTCGCCGCGACCTGCTTGGCGCGCCACTAGCGCGGTCTTTTCAGCTTGCTGAAGGGTCCTGATCGCCTCGTTCAGCGTGACCCGACCGGCGACGGTGAGCTTCACGGATCTCTTCGTTCGGTGGAAGAGCTCGACATCCAGTTCGCGCTCGAGAGCCCGAATTTGCTGCGTGAGTGCCGGCTGCGCAATGCCCAGACGCTCGGCTGCCCTTCCGAAGTGCAATTCCTCGGCCAGAACGGACATGTATTTCAAGCGACGCAATTCCACTCTCAGCCTCCCGTGGCAGCCTAGACCTTACGAGTGTAACGTTCACCCGACCAAGCTCATTCTCCGTTGAATAACGCC
Organism: Bradyrhizobium sp. PRIMUS42; assembly: GCF_023006515.1. Lineage (NCBI taxonomy): Bacteria > Pseudomonadati > Pseudomonadota > Alphaproteobacteria > Hyphomicrobiales > Nitrobacteraceae > Bradyrhizobium > Bradyrhizobium sp. PRIMUS42. The sequence continues at coordinate 25,564 of NZ_JALBGZ010000004.1, read as the reverse complement.
TAGCCAAATTGAACGGGGCCATATCGTGGAGCAGGTCAAGCCGGTCACAGTAAGGAAGAAAGAACTCAGCGTCCCGAATGCGCCCATAGGCAGGAGAGCCCTGACGGGGTCGCCTGGTCGACGTTCACAAGCCCACTGCCCGACGGGCGCACCAAATTCGGCAGTGGCCGAGAAGCGCAACGTTTGTCCCAGACCTCATTTGCGCCAGATGACGCCACTCTCGGCCGGCCGACGGGATCTCCGTCCGAGGGCGCTCGGCATTCTTGTCACGAATTCTATCTCAGGCGGCAGCGAATATGGCGGCAGCTGCCCCCGGGCGTGTTGAGCAATCTCGTCCGCGACGTCAGCTGAGGGTCTTCGGCCGGAATTGAGAACAACGAACGCCTTCACGACTTCACCGCGCAGCCTATCGGGCCTTCCGACGACTACGACCTGCGCCACGGCTGGATGCGAAGTCAATGCCGCTTCGAGTTGGCTAGGTACGACCAGATAGCCGCTACTGCTGATCGCATCTTCCTTCATTCCCAGGAAATAGACATTCCCTTCCGCGTCCATTCGGCCGATGTCCCCCGTGAGGTAGTACCTACGGCCGAAGTTATACCTGACTGTCGTGCCCTCGGTTTCATTGTGATATCGGTCGAACCAGTGCAAGGGCGACTTTTCAGTATCAATGGCGATTTCGCCTTTTTGGCCTATCGAACATTCGCGACCGCCAGCGTCCAGGATGACCACTTTAAAACCCGGGACTTGATGGCCGATCGACCCGGGCGGGCGGCGGAATTGTAGTGTCACCGCCTGGTGATTGGATACGAACACGCCCGTTTCAGCTTGCCCATAGTGGTCATGAAGTCGTACGCCCAGCCGTTCGGCGGACCAATTTATCAGTTCGTCCGGGAGGAGTTCTCCGACACTCGAGGCCACGCGGAGACGGAGCTCACCTGTGGCAGGCTGAATCTTGTCGAAACTTCGCATGGCGTTGTACCAGTATGGAGATGCCGCCAGGTTCGTAACCTTGTGTTTCGCCAGCACACGATAGATCTGACCAGCGTCAAAGGGCCCATCGCAGAGCACGGTAGCCCGCCCGAGCAGAAGTGGGCCTATGATCGCGTAGTAAAGGCCGCCACCCCAGGCCGGATCGCTGAGATTCCAATAGACATCGTCATCGCGCAGATCGAGCCCGAGGCGCATGTGCTCCTCGATTCCAGCCAAAGCGCTCACCGGAACAGGAATGCCCTTGGGCGTCCCTCCGATACTCACTGTGTACAGGAGAACGAAGAGATCCTCTCCGCGAAGGCTGGTAACGCTCTCCAGAGGGGTAGCCATATGAAGACTGGACCAGAATGATCGGTCTTTGGTGGGCCCCGGCACGGCGCCATAACCCTCGACAACAACGACGCGCAAACCACCCGCGACGTCCAACGCGCTGCTTCGCAGCGAACGCGTGGTGATCAATACTTTGCTCTCGCTATGGGTTAGCCGAAAGGATATCGCCGCACTTCCGAAGGCTGTGAACAGAGGAACGTGAATGGCGCCCAAGCGCCAAGTTGCAAGCATCGCTATGAGCAACTCCGGACCTTTCGGAAGGAGAGTTGCGACGGCATCGCCTTTTCTTATTCCGAGGCCACGCAGGACTGCTGCGAAACGCCGCGAATAGTCCGACAACTCCGCATAAGTCAGGCGGGAGGTGTGGCCGGCTGCGCTTTCGTAAACAAGGGCCACCGCCGATCCCCGTTCCGAAGTCTTGTGCCGATCACAGAGCAGCGCCGCAAGCGGAATCGAAGCTCCGACGTATTTGGCGTGCGACAGAGCCGACAGTCGAGCAACTGCGTTCGGACTGAGATTGTGCGTGCCAAAGCGTGCCGCAGCGATCGTGCCGAGCACGAAGGTGTCAGCTCCGAGATAGTAGCGACGCGTGCTTTCGTCCTGCTCCAAGAGGCTCTCTCTGATAAGAGCGGCGAGCAGTCTGCGAACGGTCGCTTTGCTCAGTCCGGAGTCGGCGACCAGATCGGTCAATCGTGCACCACGATTGCCATGCGATGCCACCTCCCGCAGCAGAACGACGGCTCTCTGGAGGCTTTGAGTTCCCGTTCCGCTTTCGGCGGCATCTGCGTCAGGCATGTGCACCCCTCCCCGGGCAATCACTTCCGTCACTGCGAAGTCCACATGCTGGACCAGCGGCGGATGAAATAGAAGCCCTCGGCTGGCGCGTTGTCTTGCGAGACGTTTTCGCGCTTCGTAACATCGAGAGACATTCAATCAAGGTCCATCATGTGGACCTAAAAACATCGATCGTGCAATCGATCGGGAAGCCTGCTCACCGCAGGCGTTCAAGGGAGGGACGAGCGTGCGCAGCAGCGCGGGCCGCGGATAAACTTTGCCCGAATGCCAATTTGTGAACGCGGCGGCGTGACCGGCGCACAAGCGCTCACGTGCGGCTGTCACGTCGTCAAGCTGGCGGCTCCAAAATGATTCCACAGCAAGGGAGGGTGAGAGATGATCGAGACTGAACGACGTGGACGACGAGCTTCAAGGTACCTGCCGGCCGCTATCGTGGGTACGGTGATCGGGTTCGCAGCATCACCGGCGTCGGCGACGACGAGTTGTTCGCAGCTGGCGAGCAGCTTTCATCGACCAAATACGACGATAACGACGGCACAGAGTGTTCCGGCCGGAACGTTCGTCACGCCGACGACTCCGCCTCAATCCATCACCGGCCTACCGGACTTCTGCCGGGTGGCGGGCTTTACCACGCCCACGAGCGACTCGCACATCGGTTTCGAGGTCTGGATCCCCGAAACGGGATGGAATTCGAAGTATCTCCAGGTCGGGTGCGGTGGCTTCTGCGGCGCGATCTCCTATCAGCAAATGGCCGACCCACTGCAGCGGGGTTACGCCGTCGCAGCAACCGATGACGGGCATCAGGCCAGTGTTGTCGACGCAAGCTGGGCGGCCGGGCATCCGGAAAAGCTGATCGACTTCGGTTATCGCGCTCTGAAGGAGACGACGGACGTCTCCAAAGCGATCATCAAGGCCTTCAAATCCGCCGGCGCGAGGCGATCCTATTTCATGGGTTGTTCGGACGGAGGCCGCGAAGCATTGATGGAGGCACAACGTTTTCCTCGCGATTTCGACGGCATCGTTGCAGGCGCACCCGCAAACAACTGGACCAACCTTTTCACCGGCTTCTTGTGGAACGAGCGAGCTCTATCCGCTACCAAGGCCGGCGACCTCTCCCAGGCGGATGTCGACCTGGTAAGCAATGCCGTGCTCGCACAATGCGCCGGCCGTGACGGCGGCTTGAGCGCCGACAAGTTTCTGAACAACCCGCTGGCGTGCAAGTTCAAGCTGGAAAAGCTATCGTGCAGGGCGACCAACTCGGCAACTTGTCTCGCACCCGACAAGATAGAGGCAATCCAGAAGATCTTCTCGGGGCCGCCGCGCATTTTCCCGGGCTACGGCCCAGGCGGTGAAGCAAACGTCGCCGTCAATTGGCCGCTCTGGATTCTTGGTCCCGGCAACCCGGCTCTAAGTCTGCAGGGCCTGTTCACAAACAGCTACTTCCAAAACATGGTGTTTCCCAATTCCGGATGGAATCCCAACACCTTCAGCATCGAAGAGAATCTCCGCCAGGCTCGCATCCGAACTGGCGCGATCCTGAACTCGGTCGACCCAAATCTGCAGCCTTTCGCGCAAAGCGGTGGCAAACTGATCCAATATACAGGTTGGGCCGACACCGCGATTTCTCCGCAAAGCGACATCGACTACTTCAAGGCAGTCAACGAAGCTATGGGTGGACCGAGGCGCACCAGCGAATTCTATCGGCTATTCATGGTGCCGGGCATGGCTCATTGTGGCGGCGGACCAGGCGCGAACGCATTCGGCCAAGGCGGTGCGACGGGGCCCAACCCCTCCGATCCGGAGAGTGATATTCTCTCGGCTCTCGATCGCTGGGTCGAATTCGGTAGAGCTCCGGAAAAGATAATCGCGACGAAGTACCGTAACGACGATCGGACTCAAGGCGTCGCGTTCCAGCGGCCACTGTGCCCCTTCCCGAAGACGGCGAAATATGAAGGGCGTGGCGCAAGCACGACCGATGCGTCAAGCTTCGAATGCTCGCGTGACGAAGGCGATCACGACGGCCATCACGGCCGCGACGAGCGGGCCGACAATCGCTGACCAACGCGGCCGGGAGCCCGCCATCAGCGGTGCTCCCGGCCCATACTTTCGCTCATGAAGTGCGCACACAGGCCTTGTCTGGATCGAGGCTCGTCGAGGTTGGCCATGGATGTTCGTCGATGCGTGTGATCCGACGGAGCCGAATATGGTCGTCTCCGAACGCCGTCCTGATGACATTGGTTCTATCTGGATCGCTGTTGATGAGCAGCAGACAGGCAGTTTGTGAGGAGCTGTTGATCGAGGGGAATGAAGCGGTATTGCGTCTGGATGCCCGTGACGTCCCGCTCGGACGGTTGCTCGATGCCATGCAAAGGAAATTCAATCTGCGCTACCGGACCGATAGTCCGCTCGACTCGTCCGTGACCGGAACATACAGCGGGCACATGCACCAGGTCGCCGCGCGCCTTCTCGCAAACTATGATTTCGTCATGCGAACGAGTCCGGAAGGCCTCGATGTGCTGATCTTTCGGCGGACTATGGAGCCTGTCCGCTCTTTGCCCGCCTCCAAGGAGACGGCTGCCGCGTCGTCAATGTTTCAATTAACGTCGAACCAGATCCTCGGCGTCGTTCTTTCGGGGCGCTTGCCCTAGCGGGCGCATCGCCGAGATGAGGAAGGGGGGCGTTCCCATCGTCAGCGTCGGCAAAAAGAAATATCCGGGAAGCCGCGCCTTCGAGATGTACGCGATAGAGGGCGCCTATAGGACGGTCTACCGCCTTGATGAAGTGAGGGGTGTGATGGTGGTGGTACGAGTAGCCCTTCAAAGCCGAAAGCCGGAATGCGAAAGCATCCCGGCTTCTCCTTGGAAACTATTTCCTCCGCCAGACTTGGACGCTGCTTCTAAGCGGCCCAATCTTCCTTACCGGCTGAGCCGGGGAGCGGATTTTTCCTTATAGCAACTTCGCGAGCGCTTCGAACAGAAGCACTAGGCCCGTAGCTATTGATACTGCATCCTCACGATTAAGAAGCACTAAGCCGTTCCAGGCACCGGAAGCTATGAGGTCCGCTTCGCGGACGGCCGGCTGAGCGTCTATTTCTATTGGGACGACCTGCCGGGCCGACGGCTTCGGCCGGACCTGCTGGCACGTAGCGAGGCCGAGGCTAAGGCCAAGGAGCTGGCTCGCATCGAGCGCGACAAGCTCGCCGGCGCCAGTGCATGAAGCACGTCGAGAACCGCCCCTTCGCAGATCCTCAAGTTGCCGCGCGCAAGCTCATCGAGCTCGCCGCCAGCGTCGAGCCTGTCAACGGGCGCATTCACATCGAGAAGAACAACGCGCCGTTCCTCTCCAAGAACGGCTGCAAGGCGACCGGCGCGGAATTCGGCGCCGGCATCCCCCCGGCGCGGAAGCGCCCTGAAGCCGGGGCCGTCTCCCCGCCACGGTCAGGTTTGGAGTTTGCGTATGGTTCCTCGCCCTCGATCGCGCCGGCTGACCAGGATGAGCGCCCGATCTACATCTGCCAGACGGTCGCCTCCTCGTGAGTCCACGTTGATCAGCGCGTCCGACCCAAGATTCATAAGGACACAGATTCGAAGACTCGCAACGACTTTGATTCACACTTGGGCATCTAAAAACTTGACCGGCGTTAACGCTCGCCGCGAAGTCACTGATACGGCGCGCGAAATTGCACGTCGACCGGTCCTCCAGAAAAAATTTACAAAATCGTTTTGTAAGAAGAGATCACATAACCCCGGACTCCGGGCAGCCCCGTATTTTTCCCAAGTCAGTACTGCGGCCTCTTCAGCAGCTCCGGCAACCGAGAGATCGCCTTCGCGATCCGGCGCGCCTCCTCGCGCGACAAAAACTATTGGGTGTATTGGTACCCGTTGCGGTGCAAGTCCTCTCGGTGTGGGACCCCGCAGATGAAGAAGCCGCTGGCGTCCGATACGACGAACGTATCCGAGCAGCCGTTACAGCATGACGATGCCGATACTCAAATTCTGACCAGATCGCGACCTCGCGCGGAGCCACGCTAATCGGACAATCCGACGGTCCGGCGTGCGCTGAGACGCTGCGGATAGAACAAGTTCGCACCGACCGCTTGGACCTGACCGGAGAGCAGCGCCTGGATCGTGGCCGCGTCGTCGTCAAATCTGCGGATTTCGGTGCCCGCCGGAGCGTTGTTGGTAACCTGAGTATCCTACGTGGACGACCGCGGAACGCCAATCACGTACTTGGCCATATCGGCATTGCTGTTGATCGGCGTTGCCTGGGCCGCGACGAGCGTGAGCGGCAGGCGTGCAACCGGCCTCACCGATCGCCACTCCCACGCGCAGCAACAGGAGCTGAACGAAATTCTGAGCAAGGCCGCAGAGCGCGGTGAAAGCCGACCAAGTCGCCAATGATATGCTGATGATGAGACGACGATCGCGGCGTTCCGCCTGCCGGCCAATTACAATACCAAATACCGTGCGAATGGGAGGCCACCGATCGCGCCGATCTGCCAGTCTGCGAGTTGAAGATCCTGCTTTATCCGCTCGGCCAGAACGTTAACGATCTGCCGGTCCAGGGCATTTAGTATATTTGCGAAAACCAGCAGGCTTATGCCATATGTCAGATAGCGCGGCCCATAAGGTAAGTGCGGGTCGCCTTCTGGTCGCGATAAGCGAAGCTTCGATTGACCAGCTGAAGTCTCCAGCATCAAGGATTGCTCGCGCGATGCATTGCAGCGCTGCCAAACCCTCTGGTGATGCAAGGGGCGCCTAGCAACTCCATCATGATCGTCCCTTAGCTTTCCAACATGCTGCAATGGAAACTCAACAGCCCGAAACCTGAGCTGTTGTCCTGAGCTGCTGCCGGATTGATGGACAGCGGGTAAGCTAATCTCACCTTGCTCCCGAACTCAACAGGGCTGAGGTAGCCTAGTCGAGTGGCGCCTGATCGCATCCTAGAACCGCCCTCGTTCCTTGTTTGATATGCCTTCCCCGCAGCGCCAGGCATGCCAATAGCCGCGATGGCGACACGCCAGTTTTTCGCCGTAGCTCAAACCAGGAAATCGATGGATGCATCTGATAAGATGCGGGACCGTGAGTGCCGTTTGAATATGCTCAGCAAACTCACAGCTAACTGAGCGGGCCCAAAATCCCGAGCTGTGCAGCGATGGCCACGGCGTGTGTCCGGTTAGTGGCGTCCAGTTTGCGTATGACATTATCGAGATGATACCGGACCGTTGTCGGCGCCATCCCCATCAACGAGGCGACTTCAGCCTCGCGGCAGCCTTGGGCCGTAAGTCGCAGGCACTCCCACTCGCGGAGCGTCAGTTTGCTCAGCTCCTCTTCGCGCGTATGCAGCGCACCGATCATTTTGCGGTAGGCATGCATGAAATGGTGCCCTGCCGCGAGAAGCTCGGTCGTGGCTTGCGACAGCAACTCCTTGGCCTCTGAAGTCGACAAGGGCCCGCCCCACGATACCATGGCGACCTGTCCGCGAGGCAGATGAACCGGCGTCGTGATCAGGGATTTGACGTTCATCAGCCGCATGGCATCGACAATCTGTCTCAGTTCCGGACGGCCGACGGGCACCTTTTCAAGTTCCGAAGTTAGGAAGGGCAGGGCGCGGATCCTGCACCGGACGTAAAGGGGATTCTTGAGCATGCCGTTCCGCTGCCACCAGAGCTTCATGATCTCGTCAGACCAACCCTCGCGGCGGAGGAACGCATCGATGTGCGGATTGAAGCTTGGCCGGGAAATGTCGGCCGACCACGCCAGAACCGGCATGCCGACGGTGCGGGCAATATCCTTGAGGGCCTGCTGAGCGGCGTCGAAGTCCGGTGCCAGTTCGAGGCACCGCACGGCACGGCACAATTCGGTCGAATCGACGGCAGTGCACGGCACGACTGGGCAAGTCCTACGGTTTCCGAGGGGCGCTTCCGCAACGGAAACGGGTTAGTCCCATCGGCGGAAGGTGCCTTATTCTAAGGCAAAGAGAAAACGTATGCCAAGCACTGAACTAGAGGCGGTGGTCGCCCTGTTGCGGGCTCATCCGCTTGATTTGTCCAGTTCCGAGCAGAAATTGAGAACGCGGCTCGACGGATTCGCCAGCATGTTTTCGGTGCCGGCCGGCGTCGATGTCACCTCCACGCGGCTGGGTGGCGTCGCCGCCGAGCATATCGTTGCCGACGCGAACGGCCCCGTCGTCCTCTATCTTCACGGCGGCGGTTACGTCACGGGGTCGCCGGCATCGCATCGGCATGTCGCGGCGCTGCTCGCCAAGGAAGCTGCAGCACAGGTCTATACGCTGGACTACAGCCTTGCGCCGGAGGCGCCCTTTCCGGCAGCGCTCGACGATGTCCTCGCTGCCTATCGTGCGGTGCTCCTCAAGCATGGCGACGCCAAGATCATGTTTGCGGGTGATTCCGCCGGCGGCGGGCTCATCTTCGCTGCGGCGGTAGCCGCGCGCGAGCAAGGCCTGCCTTTGCCGGCCGCATTGGTGGGCATGAGCCCCTGGGTCAACCTCGGCACGGAAAGCGAAAGCTTCGACAAGCTGGTTTCCGTGGATCCGACGCTATCGCGTGCGGTGGTCGACTATTTTGTCAGCCGATATCTGGCCGGCCAGGCGTCGACCGATCCACGCGCATCGCCGTTGTTTGCGGACCTATCAGGCCTGCCGCCGGTCTTGATCCAGGTCGGCGACCGGGAATGCTTCTTCGGCGACGCAGCCCTGATGCACCAAACCCTGTTGTCGGCCGGGGTCGACAGCGAAATTTCGGTCTGGAAGGGCATGTTCCACGTTTGGCATTTGTACTGGCCGATACTTCCGGAAGGCCGGGACGCCATCGGCCGCATCGCCAGCTTTATCGCCGCGCACGGCGCCCGCAATACGGCGCCAGCCTGAAAGGAGAAAGAATGGCCGGACTACTCGCTGGGAAAGTCGTGATGGTGACCGGGGCGGCATCAGGCATCGGCAGCGCCGCGGCGGTCGTGTTTGCCGAACGCGGCGCAAAGGTCGTCGTAACCGACATCAACGCCCATGGCGGCGAGACCGTTGAACATATCAGGCGGACCGGCGGAATCGCCGAGTTCGTCCGCATGGACGTGTCGGATCAGGGCCAGGTCGAAGCGGCCGTCGTGTTCGCTGCAAAGACCTATGGCCGGCTGGATGGTGCCTTCAACAACGCAGCATCACCGGAACGACTCGGGAGCCTGCTGGACGGAAGTGAGGCAGATTTCGAGCGCATCCTGTTGATCAACCTCAAGGGCGTGTGGCTGTGCATGCGCGCTCAAATTCGTCAAATGCAGCAGCAGGGCGGTGGCGGTTCGATCGTAAATACCGCCTCTACCGCCGGTCTGCGCGGTTCGGCGAAAATGCCGATCTACAGTGCGAGCAAGCATGCCGTGATCGGCCTCACGAGATCGGCGGCCCTGGAGTTTGCACGAACCGGCCCGCGGATCAACGCGATCTGCCCCGGTGTCATCGAAACGCCGATGTTGCAGGACGTCGTCGCTGGCAACGAGCGAGCTCATCGGGCATTTTTGGCGAGCCAGCCAAACGGTAGATTGGGTAGTCCCAATGAAATCGGAGAAGCCGCCGCATGGTTGCTTTCGGACGCAGCCTCGTTCGTCACCGGCACTGCCATGGTGGTGGATGGCGGGCAGACGAGCTGAGAGTCTCGCGAACGTGTTGCCCCTCGATCCCTGAAAATAGAGCTAACATTTCGTTTCGCGTGCGCCACAAATAGAATGACAACGGCACGCTTGGGAGGACTGGATGATCGCCGCTGATTCGCGCGTGCCCCTGGCCGATGAATGCGTGCTGCGTGACCTGCTCGAACGACATGGCAGGGAAAGGCCCAGCGCCACTTTTGCCGTCATCGAGGAAGGGCAGAACCTGACCTACGGAGACATGTTGCGCCTGGTCAGGGAGACTGCGGCGGGCCTCCAGGCGCTTGGCGTTCGGCAGGATGATCACGTGCTGTCGTGGCTGCCCAACGGACTGGACGCTCTCAGAGTCTGGTTCGCGCTCAACTACATCGGAGCGGTCTATATGCCGCTCAACACCGAGTATCGGGGGCAACTCCTCGAACACGCGATTGGGCTGTCAGATGCGAAACTCATCATCGCGCATGGGGGTTTGTCGCCGCGGCTGGATGGGATCAGCTGTGCCAACCTGGAAAAGGCGGTTTTTATCGGCGGCGTCGACATTTCCGAATGCAAACTCTCCGATGTTGTCATCCACGGCCCGGAAGCACTGCGTGCACCAGCCGAAAGCTTACTGCCACTCTCCCGACCGATTGAGCCCTGGGACACCCAGACCATCATCCTGACGTCAGGCACCACAGGGCCGTCGAAAGCGGTCCTTTCGTCCTATGCGCATCTGTACGCACTTTGCGGCCCATCGAGTTGGCAATATGCCGGTGAGAACGACCGCTTCATGATCAATCTCCCCATGTTTCACGTAGGAGGAACGTCCTGCGTATACGCCATGCTCATTCGCGGCGCCTCGATCGCCATGGTGGAGGGTTTCAGTACAGAAACGTTCTGGTCGACGATCAGGCGCACTGGAACGACTGTGGTCGGACTCATGGGGGTGATGGCGCCGTTTCTGGCAAAGGCGCCACCGTCACCCGATGACCGGAACCATGGACTGCGTGTTGCCGTCGTCATTCCACTGATCGGAGACGTCGGTGCGTTCGCCGAACGGTTCGGGGTTGAGGTCTACACCGTCTACAATATGACCGAAATATCCACGCCGCTGATCTCAGATCGCAATCCGCTGGTGCCAGGTACCTGCGGCCGTCCTCGCGCGGGCGTACAGGTTCGCATCGTCGACGAGAACGATTGCGAGGTCGCGGACGGCGATATCGGAGAACTGATCCTGCGCACCGATGCGCCATGGGCCATGAATCATGGCTATTACAAGAATCCGGAGGCGACGGCGGCCGCTTGGCGTAACGGCTGGTTTCACACCGGCGACGCCTTTCGTCGCGATGCCGACGGAAACTTCTTCTTCGTGGATCGTCGCAAGGACGCCATCCGGCGTCGCGGCGAGAACATGTCGTCCTTCGAGATCGAGTCCGAAGTAGGGGCCCATGCGGACATCAAGGAGGTCGCCGTCGTTGCCGTACCGAGCGAGTTCGGCGAGGACGAGGTGCTTGCCGTGGTTGTTCCAGTTGCCGGGCGGACCATAGACCCGGCCGAGCTGATTGCATTCTTATCGGCGCGCATGACCCGCTTCATGATCCCGAGATACATCCGGATCGTGAACGAACTGCCGCGGACGCCAACACAGAAGGTACAAAAGCATCTCTTGCGCACCGAGGGCGTGACGGCCCACACGTTTGACAGGGAAACAGCCGGAATCACGTTGCGTCGCGAACGGCTGTCGGGGGCGGGGTAATCATTAGTAATCGGTCTCGGTGCGGATCTCCGGATGACCAAGCGGCGCAGGCCGATGCCACGGGCGTGCTCCACCCGTGCCACCAATATTTCCTCGCTTCCGCTGCGTCTCAAAATCAGTTCACCAGGACGCAATCCTTGGACATGGGCCGGAATGCTTCGATGCCCGGAACCTTGCGAAGAATCTTGTAATAATCCCAGGCCTCCCTGGACTCCTCCGGTGTCTTCACCTGGACCAGATACAGATCATGTAACAGGCGTCCGTCTTCGCGCAGTGTGGAGGTACCGAAGGCTTGATCCGAGACCGGTAATTGCTTCATCTTTGCGATCACGGTAGGGCCGGCATTGGACCTGGCGGCATATACAGCCTTGAGATAATGGGTAACGACTGAATAAGTGCCTGCCTGTACGGCGGTGGGGACCTTGCCGTCGTAACGTTCGGAGAACCGCTTCGAGAACGCTCGAGTCCCCTCGTCGGCATCCCAATAGAACGCTTCGGTGAAAATCAGGTCCCGGGCCACCTTCAAACCCATGCCGTGAATATCCGGAATCAATGCCCAAAGCAGAACGAGCTTTTGGCCACCTTTCGGAATCTCGAACTCCTGCGCCTGTTTCACTGCATTGATGGTGTCGTCGCCACCCTGCAGGATTGCAACCACGTCCGCTTTGGAGGCTTGCGCCCGCAGCAACTGGCTCGCGAAGTCCGGATTGTTAGGCGGCGTCTTCACTGAGCCGGCAATCGTTCCGCCCCTGGCGAGGATGACCTCACGGGCGGAATCCTCGAGGGCCTTGCCGCCGGCCGCGTTCACCGTGACGAAAAACCAGCTCTTTCCCCCTTCCGACATTGCGGAAGCGGTTGGCTTACCGATCGCCGCTTGGTCATAGGTCCAGTGTACAGTGTTCGGCGAACACTCCTTGGTGGTCAGGTCGTTATGGCCCGAGCCGCTGACCAGAAGGGCGGTCGACGATCCCTTGAGCGCGGCATTGACCGCGAGCGCCGAAGGCGAGTGCGGAATGTCGATGATGGCATTGACGCCTTCTTCGACCCATTTCCTTGCAATCGATACGGCGAGGTCGGCCTTCAGTTGAAAATCGGCCGAAACGATGTCGATCTTGAAGGAGGCGTTGGGGTAGGCCTTCTTGAAGTCCTCCACCGCCATTTCGGTAGCGACCACGGAACCTTTTGCGCCCCATGATGCGTACGGGCCGCTGAAATCGCTGAGCACGCCGAGCTTGACCCTCTCTCCTGCAATCTGCGCGTGAGTTGCCGTGCAGATAAGGATCGAGAGCAATGAGACAACGATCTTTGGTGCGTCGTACAACTGCATGAAATTTTCCCCGCATTTCTTCTTTGAAGCCGGGGAGCCGATCGCCGTGCAGCAAACAGCGCAGCCTCGACGAGATGGCTGAGTGGAGCATCGAGTGTGGCAACCGTTTCCGACAGCGCAGACGCTAGGCGCTTGGACGCCTCAATGAACCTACGCCTTCCGAGGGGGGACCTGAGGACGCAGCCGGGATATCTCTTCGACGATAAGGGAGGTGCGGCGCGGTTTGCTGCACGCCAACATTTTCGGGGGGAGGTCGGTCATGAAGCGAGATTTTGCGCGGAGCTGTCGGGCCTTCGTCGGTGTTTGTGTTGCCCTTTGGATGACTTCTGCACGGACCGACGCGCAGCCGCGGTACGATGCCGGGGCGACCGATGCTACTATCAAGATCGGCAACGTTGCAGCGTCCAGCGGCCCTCTTTCGATCTATCGACCCTATGGCGAAGCGCTGAGCCGGTGCTTCGACAAGATCAATGCCGATGGCGGGATCAACAAGCGCAAGATCCAGCTCATCGCATATGATGACGCCTACAGTCCGCCCAAGACGGTGGAGCAGACACGCAAGCTCGTCGAGTCGGATGAGGTGCTATTTTTGATGGGCAGCATAGGCGGACCGACCAGCATCGCCACGGCCTCCTACCTTGCTCAGAAGCGCATCCCGCACCTCTTCATTGCGACGCCCTCATCCAAGGTGTCGGACGCGAAACTTTATCCGTGGATGATGGGCTGGCAGCCTGCCGCTTCGCAGGAAGGGGCCATTTTCGGCCGCTACCTCCGCGAAAAAATGGCGTCGTCCAAGGTCGGTATCCTGTACCAGAACGACGACTACGGGCGCGATTTCCTGGCCGGCCTGAAAGATGGCCTCGGTGACAAGGAAGCGGCAATGCTGGTCGCCGCCAAATCCTATGAGAGCACCGAACCGACCGTCAGTTCCCAACTCGTTCAGATCAAGGCCGCGGGCGTCGACGTCATCTACCTCGCCGCGACCGGCAAGTTCGTGGCGCAATCCCTCAAGGCAATCAAGGAACTGGGCTGGAAGCCGACGATCCTCGTGCCTTATACGGCGAATTCGACGGCCACCGTTCTGAAGAATGCCGACCTGAAGGGTGACGAGAAGCTGATCTCCAGCAGCTTCTTCAAGGATATCTCCGATCCTGCCAATGCCAACGATCCGGAAATCGCGCAGTGGCGCAACTGGATCGACCAATACTATCCGACCGCCAATCGCAACGAAGTGTATGTCGCCTGGGGATGGTCCATCTGCAATACCGTCGCGCACGTGCTGAAAGACGCGGGAGACGATCTGACACGCGAGAACATCATGCGGCTGGCGAACAGTTTCTCCGACTATGCGCCGCCGTTGGTGCTACCGGGAATCAGCCTGTCGTCGACCCCGACCGAGCATCGCTTGATCAAGTGCCTGCAAATGCAGAATTTCGCCGACGGCGCCTGGCGCTCGATGGGCGAACTGGTGTGCGCGAAATAGACCGGCCGGCGAATGCGCGGCGGCCGCCGGACCGGCGACAAGAGCCACGTAGGCGTCAATTGAATTCGAGTTGAGGATCATGCAATGACGGGACCGCGAAAAGGATCGAACGGCGCGGCGCGCTATGCCGCCGGAGCCGCGGCAATCGCCGGCGGATCGGGGGGCATAGGGCAGGCGATCGCGCGCACGCTAGCCGCGTCCGGCGCCGATATCGCCGTGACCTACAATCGAAACCGATCCGCTGCGGACAAGCTCGTGAGCGAGATCTGCAAGTCGGGACGTCGCGCGGCCGCCTTCCAGGTCGATCTTAGGGATGCCGGAGCGGTCGCCGCGTTTCATGCGGATGTCCAGAAAGACCTTGGAAGCCTGCATACGGCGGTCTACGCGGCCGGTCCATATATCGACATGCGGTTCATCGGAAGTCTCGAACCCGACCGTTTCGTCAGCACGCTCGGCGCCGACGTCTTCGGGGCGTACAATTTCTTCTATCACGCCATACCGGGATTGCGGGCGACGCGTGGCGTTGCGATCTGTCTGGGCACGCCCGCCATCCGTCGCTATGCCAAGAGAGACGTGCTTTCCTCGGCGCCGAAGGCCGCTCTCGAATCCCTGACCAAGGGGATCGCGGCGGAGGAAGGCCGCAATGGGATTCGGGCCAACATGGTTGGCGTCGGTGTCCTCAGCGATGGCATGTACCATGAATTGGTGGCCAAGGGCGATTTCGACGATCGTTTCATAGCATCGGCCAAACAGACGCTGGCGCTGGGTCGCCTTGGTACTGCCGAGGACATCGCGCTTGCCGTCGACTTCCTCGCATCTGATGCAGCCTCCTACATCACCGGGCAAACCCTGATGGTGGACGGCGGCTACGCAATTTGAGGGAGCGACGGCGTTTGGAAGGGCCTCTCCCGGCTTCGTCCGGCTTATGGAAGAGTTCGAAGGCGTAGGTATGAGCGACGGGTTGACGAAATTGACGTTGGGCGCCTTGCCGGCCGAAGCGTCCCGGAAATGGCCTCACAGAGAGGCGTTGGTATTCAATGATCGCCGCTGGACCTATGAAGCGTTCGATGCCGAGGTGAACGAGGTCGCAAAGGCCCTCATCAACGCGGGGGTGAAGCACGGCGAGCATGTCGCGGTCTGGGTGACCAATCGGCCCGAGTTCCTGTTCATTTTCTTCGCAGTCATCAAGATCGGCGCCGTCATCTTTCCATTGAATACCAGATACAGGGTCAACGACCTGAACTATGCGTTGCGACAAAGCGACTGCGTCACCCTGATTACCGTTAATCGCGGTGGCCCCATCGACTTTGGAGCGATGGTGAGGGACGTGCTGGGACCCGTTCACATCGGGACCGGGAAAAATATCCGATCGACGGCGTGTCCCCTGCTCAATCGAATCATCATGGTCGACGAAGGTGATTTGCCCGGCTCCTGGTCATGGGCAGATTTCATGTCAGGCGCGCGTCACGTCGCCGAAACCGAACTGGCCGCGCGCCTGAAGGCGGTGAAGCCCGGCGATGTTGCCATGATCATGTACACGTCCGGCACTACGGGCAATCCGAAGGGCGTGATGCTCAACCACGTCGGCATCGGCATGTGCGCGCAGCGAGCCGCATTGTTCGGCATGACCTTTGCCGATGTGCAGCTCAATTATCTCCCGCTATTCCACCTGTTCTCGCTCGGCTACATCGTGCTGCATAGCGTTCTGACCGGCGCCAAACAGGTGCTGATGGAGACTTTCGACGCAGCCGCGGCGCTAGGTCTCATTGAGCGCGAGCACGTCACGATGCTGTACGGGTACGATACTCATTTCAGCGATTTGATAGCGGCGAAAAAGCGGTCTCCGAAGGTCGGCCTGGGCACGCTTCGCACCGGCTGTTTCGCCGCTGGCCTGGAGAATTCGATTCCGATCGCCGTCGAGACCCAACGGCAACTATGCCGGACGCTGTCCGGCTGGGGCATGACCGAGACGTGGAGCGGTCAAACCTTGAGCTTCCTCGACGACGACGAGGACAAGCGCTGCATGGCTTCCGGCTATCCCATGCCCGGGGTCGAAATCCGGATCGTTGATCCCGAGACGGGAGATGACGTTCCACAGGGGCAGCAGGGCGAGATCTTGCAACGCAGCGATTGCTGCATGCTTGGATATTACAAGGATGCCGAGGCGACCGCGAAGATGGTTGACCAGGACGGTTGGCTGCACACCGGCGATGCCGGACTGATCCGTCCAGACGGACATCTTCGGTTTGTCGGACGCTACAAGGACATGCTGAAGGTCGGAGGTGAAAATGTTTCGCCGGCCGAAGTTGAGCTTCTTCTGACGCAACTTCCCGAGATCGCGCAAGTCGCGGTCGTGGGATGTCCGGACTCCAGATTGAACGAGGTCGCAGTTGCGTTCGTGGTTGCTCGGGTTGGGGTCGTGGTCGATCCGGAGGAAGTGATCAATTTCTGTCGCGGCAAACTGGCGAGCTACAAGATTCCGCGCCGCGTCATTCTGATCGATCAGCTTCCGATGACGGCGTCCGGAAAAGTCCAGAAGCAAAAGCTTCGCGATACGTTGAAGACGCATTGATCGCGCCCGACGGTCTTCGTACTGGCGAAATGAAACAATCTGTATTGGCGCGAAATGCCGGAAGGACCAGGTATGGGTAAGGTCAGGAAGTTGCGGGTAGCCATCGTCGGCGCAGGCGCGTCTGGCATCATGGCCGCCAAAAAGCTAAGAGATATCGGCGTCACCGACATGGTGCTTTTTGAAAAGGCCGACGATCTCGGCGGTACCTGGCGGGACAATACTTATCCCGGGCTGGCATGCGATGTGCCGTCGCATCTCTACCGATACTCTTTTGCCCCAAACCCCGATTGGAGCCAGCGCTATGCTCCCGGCGCTGAGATTCAGGCATATTTGAAGGGCGTCGCAACCAGCCACGGGATCGATGAACTCATCCAGTATTCCAGCGAGGTGATCGAAGCGATTTACAGGGATGGCCAGTGGCTCGTCCGGACGACGCGGGGCGATCAAGGTGCATTTGACGTCGTTATCACGGCCACAGGAGTTCTCCACCATCCCGTCTATCCGGATATTGAAGGCCTAAAGGAGTTTCAAGGCCCGGTTTTTCATACTGCGCGCTGGGATCACAGTGTGTACCTGCAAGGCAAGCGCGTCGGGATCATTGGCACTGGGTCGACTGCCGCCCAGATTTTGCCGGCCATCGTCGATGAAGTGACAAAGGTTTCGTTGTTTCAGCGCACGGCACAATGGGTCATGCCGCAACCGAATGCGCCGATTTCGGAGGAACGTAAGGCGCGCTATCGCGCCGACCCCAAATCGATGGACCAAAAATACCGAGAGCTCGCGCAGGTATTTAACGGCACGTTCTGTGCGGCGCTCGCGGGTGAAAATGCGGAAGTCTATGAATCGATGGCGAAAGCCTGCCAGGACAATCTGGATAGTATCGTGGATCCGGTACTGCGGGCTCGATTGACGCCGGACTACAAGATGGGTTGCAAGCGCCTGATCATCTCCGACCGCTTCTATCCCGCGATCCAGAAACCGAATGCCGAGCTTGTAACTACGAAGATCAGTCATATCGAGGCAGGCGGGGTACGCACCACGGATGGGCGTCTGCATGAACTGGACTGCATCGTGCTGGCAACGGGATTCGATCCACATCGGCTCTTCCGTCCGATGATCGTCATCGGCCGCAACGGCAACGCGCTGAGTGAAGAGTGGGCGGATGGCAACACCGCGTACCGGGCGATCGCCGTTCCGAAGTTTCCGAACTTCTTCATGTTGGGGGGGCCGCACAGCCCGATCGGAAACTTCTCGTTCCTCATGACGGTCGAACGCCAGTTGGCCTACCTTCTTCAACTGGTGTCTCTGCTGCAGTCGGGTTCGGCACGAGAAATCTCGCCGAGATCAGTTGCAACGGAAGCTTACAATGATGCGCTCAGGGAGAAGGTGGCTGGCTCCATTTGGGCGTCCGGCTGCCGAAGCTGGTATATCGACAAGAACGGAAATGTGGCCTCCTATCCGTGGTCCTATGAGAAATTTGAGCGTGATATGCACGCGCCTATGCTTGAGGACTTTGAGCTTGCATAGGCCTACTCTTCGTTCATCGTCATCGACAAGATGGCGAGTGCCCCGAGCGCTTCAAGATCCGACTTCTAGGTAGATTGGTGCAGCTCGCCTTGGCAACGGGGCAGTTGCGGCAGGTGGGCGCGCGCAGCGCAGTGTCGGCGTGCGTTTACTCTGCTTTCGCCGTTACATATCGACTAGTGCAGGTCCACTGGGTGGACGACACCATTGCGACCACGATTGAGTCGCCCGAGCTCGCCTTCTTCGCTCCTGGTCAAGATGCGTCGCCTTGGATCAAGGGATGGCACAAGGAGGTCATGGAGAGCCAGCGGTCCGCCGGCCTGAATACAAAACGAGGCTCTTGGTGGGCGGGCGGCATTGCGCCGATACTCAATCTGCAAGCGGCGGATGATCCATTTCGACCGCGTGATACGATAGGCGAACTGCAAGGGAATTTAGGGGTCGCGTGAGCGTGGTCGTGGTGCCAGACGCGAGTCACGCCCTTCCTTCTGAACAACCGGCCGCCGTCGTCAGAGCCGTTGTCGCGTGGACGCGAAGCCTCGAGCACGATTTGAGCGTCCTCTGATGCCTGATTGAAGCCACAACACCGCGCTGGCAGCCGTCGAGTGATGGCTTTGGCTAGATCAGACGGCAGGGGCGACCCTTGGACGCCACGCGACGAAACACCAGCGATGCTGTTGATTAGCAACGAGTTTATTGATCCGAATAACCTGCATTATGGAATATCCGAAGCTGACTTGGCGCCAGAATCTACCGAAAGCTGCGTCAAATTAGTTACTAAATCGTCATCGGCTAGAGAGATTCGACATGTGGCCTTAGCACGTCAACCGTCTCGATCAGTCCCGCAGCCTCCATCACGAGCAATAGCTCCGCTGGCGTCATTTCCGGTTTCTTGAAACGTTCGCGCATACGCCGAATAGCTGCAACAGCGCGCGCTTCGTCAAGTGCGATGGTATCCGCAATGAAAGCGTCGGCGGATTTCGCCTCCATGTTCAGGTCGGAAAGTACTGTCGCCGGGAAGTCCTTAAGGTTTTCAGTGATGATCATTGCGGCTTGCGTCTTGGCGGCCGCAGCAACAACGTGGTGATCAGCGGGATCGGGCACACCCGCCGCAACCGGCAAGAAGTTGTCAAAATCTGTAACCATGGCTCGAAGGCAGCTTCCATACTGGCGCGCGCCTGCTTCGCGCGCGCCTTTGCATCGTCAAAGCCTTTGCCGCTCAAGATTTCCTCGATAGCTGCTTCAGTCTCACCCAGGACGCGGGTCGACCAGCGGAGACGAAAAAATTCTGCCTCCGCCAAGGAGAGGAGCAGGTTCCTTTTGAGCGCGCTTGCAAGCGAGCACGCATCCACGAATGCGGTGAAACGGTTTGCAAACAAGCTTACAGATGCTCCGCGTCGCGCTCGGCGAGATTCGCAAGCGCGTTGCCTCGCTTCTCATCGCGCGTGCGCTTATATGCGAATAAGTCCTCTGCCCTAATCCTGCGATGACGCCCCACCGTCACGTGCTGAATTTCGTTCTTCTCAAGCAGCGAGACTAGAAACGGACGTGAGACATTCAGGATGTCGGCAGCTTGCTGCGTGGTCAACATCTCATGCACAGGCACGAGCGTCACCGCATCGCCGCGACCGATATGCCGAAGCAATTCCATCAAGAGGCTTGAGAGGGCCGGCGACAAGGTTATCTCGGCAGCCTGTTGCGCGTCGTCGAGCACGCGCAGTTTGGCGTCTCCCGCCGCATGCGATGCGAGAATCTGACGAAGCTGGTTGGCTGCCGCCTTCTCGCTCGCGGAAGGCAGGCGAGTCCCCCCCCCCCCAGCTCTTCGGCGTAGGCTGGCATGGTCATCGAATCTTCTCCCTGTACAGCTTTACGTGGCACGCCACATTCGAAATAAACGCAACAAGTGAAATAAACGAACTAACTGAAGTTCCAATCCGCCCAGACACCCTCACCTCCGTCAAGGATGGTTTCGGTTCCCTCACTAGGAATAAATTCCAAAATCTATCTTCTTCGAATCAAAAAGACCATGTGAATTCAAGGCACTAGTACAGCCACACCCTCCACCGCTGCAGCGCCGCTTCTAATGCCGTTCCAAACGGCCTTGCGTCAGCTTGGACGCGAGCTCGCAACGCGCCTGATCGCGCAACTTGGCGGCGCCTCGCATATCAAAGGGGTCGAGGTCGTCCCTCTGGTGGAGGAGACGGTTGCCCCGCTCTGCGCGCCCGCACTCGCAAGGTCGATAAAGAAGCCGACTGACCTGCTGGAACACACGCTCATCCGTTCGGACGTCAAGCAAGTACCGTGACATCAATGGTTCGCGGCGAACGGGGTGGAAGCGCCTGCGCTACACGGCATGCTTCGATGGTAGCTTTCTCGCGATTGCGACAGCTGCGAAGGGTTTGGCGTGGCGCTGGAATCAACGCTGTTGGCCGACCGCGAACTGTCCAGTCGACGATTAGTCGCGCCATTGGCGGAATGCGCCAATGTTATCCGCTACGTCGGTCATCGCCTCATCTATCCCCCGCCAGCCGACAGAGATCGGCGGTGCGAGCTTTCGCAGACTGGGTCGTGGAGCAACTAGGCGTCGTTCATCGCGCTGAGATCCAACTGTCTGGCCGAACCTAATCGGAACTAGGCAGGTGAACGGCTCATTTGCCTCTCGACCTCCACCACTTTCGGGCCGAACCAGCTCGTTCAGCGCATGGGAGTCACCGTCAAGGCAAAGCTGTACAGGAATGCCATCGCGAGTGAAATCGGCAATTACGAATCCATTCTCCTTGATCGCTTCAGCCGCTTGTTCATCGTTCGGTGGCCGGGAACGAGGCGCCGATCCCGGCGGCACGGCTCACGGGAGCGGCGTGAACTTGAGCTGGCTGAGCGGCACGACCTTGTCAGAGCGGGTCATCTTGAACTCGGTGGTCGGGCCGAGCCACTTGTCCCAGAGCTGGTTGATCTCACCCGCCTGATCGAGCGCGAGCAGTGTCTCGTTGACCTTGGCGAGCAGCGCCGGCTCGTCCTTCTTCATGCCGATGCCGATCGGCTGCAGTGCCATCGGCTCCTCGATCATCTTCAGCGGCTGGCCGGCGGACTTGGATTCGTTGACGAGCTTGGTGATGGTCATGGTGTTGGCCACCATTCCAACCGCCTTGTTCTGCTGGACCGCCATATAGGCTGAGCCGGTGTCGACGAAGGTGAGCGGGTCCGATTCGTTCAGCTTGATCGCGAGCTCGGAGGTCGATCCCTTGGTCGAGGCCAGCCGCTTGCCCTTGAAGTCGGCCTTCGTGGCGCCTGGGTCCGATGCCTTCACCGCCAGCATCTCCTTGGCGAGGTAGTACGGGTCGGAGAACTGGATCTGCTCGGCGCGGCCCAGCGTATAGGCGAGATTGGCGACCGTGATGTCGACGCGGCCGAGCTTGACCTCGGGCACCCGCGCCTCGACCGAGAGCGGGCTGATCTTCGCTTCTACGCCCCAGCGCTTGGCGATGGCTCTGCACAGGTCGACATCGAAGCCCACCATCTCGCGCGTTTTCGCGTCCGGCGCGGCGAACGGGTGTACGTCGGCGAAGGTGCCGCAACGCAGTTCTTTGCGCTGCATGATATCGGACAGCTGATCGGCCATCGCCACCGGGGCGAGGCAATTCAGGCCGGCGGCGACGATTGCCGCGCGGAGCGTGCATTTTCCAATCTCAGTACCAATCGACATTCCAAACTCCCTGTTTTGCATTGAAGGCGAGCGTCGTCATCGCGCCCGCAGGTCCGACAAGAAGCGCTGCGCGCGCGGATGCTGGGGCGAGCCGAAGAACGCACTGGGCGGCGCCGATTCGAGCAGGCGCCCAGCATCCATGAACCAGACACGGTCGGCGACATCGCGTGCGAAATTCATCTCGTGGGTGACGCACATCATGGTCATGCCGTCGCGAGCGAGCCCCCGCATCACCGACAGCACTTCGCCGACCATTTCCGGATCGAGTGCGCTGGTCGGCTCGTCGAACAGCATCGCCGGCGGCTCCATGGCCAGCGCGCGCGCGATCGCGACACGCTGCTGCTGGCCGCCGGACAACTGCGCCGGATAGTTCTCCGCCTTGCTGGAAAGCCCGACCCGGTCGAGCAGCTGACGCGCGATCTCCCGCGCCTTGCTCCGCTTGATGCCGTTCACCTTCACCGGCGACAGCATCACATTGTCCAGCACGCTGAGATGCGGAAACAGGTTGAAGCTCTGGAACACGAAGCCGATGCGGCTGCGCAGGTGGTTCATCGTCGAGCTGCCTATCTTGGCGTGGACATCCTGTCCGTCGAAGCGCAGCACTCCCGACTGGATTTCCTCGAGCCGATTGACGGTGCGAATGAGCGTCGACTTGCCTGAGCCCGAGGGGCCGCATACCACCACCACCTCGCCCTTTTTCACCTCGGCGTTGATGTCGACGAGGGCCGGCAGCGAACCGTAGAACTTGTTGATCCCGATGAATTCGATCATCGGCGCTGCCGTATTGCTCGGGGCTTGGTGCGACATGATCATGTCCTCGAGGCGCCGGCCGACGCGGCCGCCAGAGCGGGGGCTGCGAGGCCATTCGTGGATTGGGCGCGGCGGGCGGCAATCCGACGCTCGAGCGTGCTGGCCAGCTTGGTGAGAGTCCAGCACACGATGAAATAGATGATGGCGAGTATGAAATAGACCTCGAAAGGTTTGGTCAGCAGCCGGTTATTGATCTGTCCCGCCGCGAAGGTCAGCTCCGGTACATTGATGATGTAGCCCAACGTCGTCTCCTTGATGGTGGAGACGAACTGGCTGATGATGCTCGGGATCATGTTGAACAGCGCTTGCGGCAAAATCACGTAGCGCATCGCACCGAGGTGGCTGTGGCCGAGCGCCCGGGCCGCATCCATCTGCCCTCGCGGCAATGCCGTGATTCCGGCCCGCACGATTTCACTGAGAAACGCCCCCTCGTAGATGACGAGGGTGGCGAGCATGGTCACGAAGCCGGGAACGCTCTCGCCGATCAGGAGCGGCAGCAGGAAATAGACCCAGAGGATGATCAGCAGCAGCGGAACGCCGCGAACGACGTAGACCAGCGCCGTCGCCGGCCAGCGCAGCACGAGCCAGGGCGACAAACGAGCAAGCGCCATCGCCACGCTGAGCGGGAACGCCAGCGCGATGCCGAGAATCGACAGGATCAGGGTCGCGGCAATTCCGCCGAGCGGACCGTTCGGAAACTGACCGACCAGCAGCAGCAGCCAGTTGTCGCTGACGATGCCTATCATGTTGAACAGGAGCGTCATGTCAGAGCGCTCCCGCCATGCGGCTGCGCCGCTCGAAATAATAGCCAAGCCACATCAGGAGCAGCGAGCACGCGAGGTAGAAGACGGTCGCGATCAGGTAGGTCTCGAAAGCGCGGAAGCTCTGGTTTTCGACCTCCTTCACCGCATGCGTGAGTTCGGTGACGCCGATCGCCATGGCAAGACTGCTGTTCTTGAACAGCGACACCGTATGGTTCACCAGCGCCGGCATAGCGTTGCGGACCGCCTGCGGCAGCAGAATGTAAGCCATCGCGCCAAGATAGCTGTGACCCAGCGCGCGGGCGGCCTCCCACTGACCCTTTGGCACGGCGCGCAAGCCCGACCGATGGTCTTCGCTGAAATACGCGGCCTGACACAGCCCGAGCGCGATCACCGCGAAGATTGCCTCGCCGTTCTGATCGGACAGCCAGACCTGTAGCCGCTCGGGCAACAGGCTGGAGACGCCGAAGTACCAGAGCATCAGCTGCACCAGCGTCGGCACGTTGCGGTGATAGGCAACGTAGGCCTCGACCAGGGCGTCGGCGATCCGGCTTGGCAGCATTCGGATGGCGAGGAGGATGATGCCGAGGCTCATGGCGAGCAGCCAGGAGGCTGCGAAGATGATGAAGGTCATCTTCACCCCGTGGACGAGCATGCGGCTGAACTCGGGGTTCAGCAGGATCGCCATGAGGTCGAAGCCCTTCATCGCGGCCTCCGTTCTAGGTGACGGCTGGAGGGCTGGCGGGGCGCTCGGGACGGACCGTCGACAGTCCGCCGGGCACCTGCAGGGTCGGCGTGATCTCGATATGGCCGATGTTCACCGCCACCGGTGCGGCAATGGCGAAGGCGATCGCGTCGGCGATGTCCTCCGGCGCGGGCAGCTCGAATCCCTCGATGAAGGCGGCGCGGGTGGCGGCGGAGTCGCCGTGGACGTGGGCGAAGATATCGGTCGCGACCCGCCCCGGACAGATCTCGGTGACGCGAACGCGCTTGCCGAAGGCATCGATCCGGAGCTGACGGGACAGCATGCTGACCGCCGCCTTGGTGGCGTGGTAGGTCGAGTTGCCGCCGAAATTATAGGCGCCGGCGATCGAAGTGATGTTCACGACGTGACCGCGGTCGCGCGCCACCATGCCGGGCACGACGAGGCGGCACAGATGCAGGACGGCGCGCAGATTCACGTCGAGCAGCAGCTCGATATCCTCGGCATCGGCCTGCAGGAATTTCTTGGGCCGGTCGACGCCGGCGCAGTTGACGAGGACGTCGAATTCGACGCTGCTGGCGAGCTTGGTGATGGCGGGCAGGTCGCGAACGTCGATGGCATGGGGAATGCAGCCGACGCGCTCTGCCAGCGCCTTCAGCGGATCGGCGCTGCGCGCCAGCGCGTGCACCTGCAACCCCTCGCGCGCCAGGCGCTCAACGACGGCGAGGCCGATGCCTGACGAGGCGCCGGTGACGAGAGCCGTCCTGTAGTCGGAAAATGGCATCTGACTCCTCGCTGTTCTCCAGAGGCTACCGATGGAGCAGTTCCGCCGCCAAGATGGAATCACTTTGGCGGGATAAGGTGCGCTTATGATGGGCCACGCCCGGGGCCGTCGGTGATCAGCCGCGACACCGGCGCGATCTCCCCGCCGGCGGTCTCGATCGCGGCACGGATCGTCCGGGCGAACTCGACCGCGCCCGGGGTGTCGCCATGCAGCAGGATCGATGTGGCCTGCATCGGCAGCGCCCGGCCGGTCGCGGTGATGACGACGCCCTCGCAAAGCAGGCGCTGCACCCGTTCGAGCACGAGCGCCGGGTCGTGAATGACCGCGCCGGCCGTGCCCCGGGGCACCAGCAGTCCGTCATCGTCGTAGGCGCGGTCTGCCAGGAAAGT
>NZ_JALBGZ010000049.1:0-18218 GCF_023006515.1 Bradyrhizobium sp. PRIMUS42 | reverse complement strand
CCGACGCCGTCTATGACGCGGCATTCCGCCGGGCGGGGGTGCTGCGGGTCTCCGATCTGCGTGAGCTGTTCGATTGTGCCGAGACACTCGGCCGCGTCGAATCGCCCACGGGAAAGCGTCTCGCCATCCTGACCAACGGCGGCGGCATCGGCGTCCTCGCCGTCGATCGATTGGTCGAACTCGGCGGAACCCCGGCGACCATCTCGGAGGAGGCGCGCAAGACGCTCGATGCGGTGCTGCCGCCGACCTGGTCTGGTGCAAATCCCGTCGACATCGTGGGCGACGCTGACGCCTCGCGCTACGCGGCGGCCTTGGAGGTGCTGTTGGCCGATCGCGACAATGATGCGGTCCTGGTCCTCAACGTGCAAACGGCAATCGCCTCGGCGGCCGAGATCGCCACGACCGTGACGGAGCTCGTCGGCAAATATCGCGAGCAGCACCGCCGCTGGGCGAAGCCAGTGTTGGCGGCCTGGGTCGGAGCCGATCAGCACATCATTCAGGCACTTTCCGGCGCCGGTATGCCGAACTATCCGACCGAAGACGACGCCGTGCGCGGCTTCATGCATCTGGTCCGGCACCGCGAGGTGGTCGAGGAGCTGAGCCAGGTGCCCCCCGCGATGCCCGATACATTCGTGCCGGATGCCCGGGGGGCGAGGCAGATCGTCACCGCCGCGATCGCGGACGGCCGTGAATGGCTCGAGCCTGTCGAGATCAAGAACTTGCTCGAAGCCTATGACATCGCGATGGTGCCAACCTATGCGGCGAGCGACGTCGAGCAGGCGGTGGCCTATGCAAAGGAAATCTTCGCACAAGGCGACACTGTGGTGCTGAAGATCATGTCGCGGGACATCGTCCACAAATCCGATGTCGGCGGCGTCGTGCTCAATCTGACGACGCCGGAGGCCGTGCGTGCGGCCACCTCCGACATTCTCGCCCGGGCAAGAAAGCTGCGGCCGGGGGCCCGCATCGGCGGCGTCATCGTCCAGGCGATGATCGTCAAGGCAAAGGCGCGCGAACTGATCCTGGGCCTCGCCGACGATCCCACTTTTGGCACCGTCGTGGTGTTCGGCCGTGGTGGCACCGCGGTGGAGATCATCAACGACAAGGCGCTCGCGCTGCCACCGCTGGATTTGCAGCTCGCGCGCGATTTGATCGACCGCACCCGCGTGTCGCGGCTCCTAAAGGCCTATCGTGATGTGCCAGCGGTCAAGCACGACGCCGTCGCCATGGTCCTGGTCAAGCTGGCGCAGATGGCGGCCGACATTCCCGAGATCCGCGAATTCGACATCAATCCGCTGCTGGCGGACGAAACCGGCGTGACCGCGGTGGATGCCCGCGTTGCGGTCGGACCGCCGCAACGGAAGTTCGTCGGCTCCGGCCCGGCCAATTTCGCCGTTCGCGCCTATCCGTCGCAATGGGAACGTCGCCTCAAGGTCAAGGACGACTGGCGCATCTTCGTGCGGCCCATGCGTCCCGAGGACGAGCCGACCATCCACGAATTCCTGCGCCACGTTACGGCGCACGACCTTCGCCTGCGTTTCTTCGCACCGATGAAGGAATTTACCCACGAGTTCATCGCACGCCTCACTCAGCTCGACTATGCGCGCGCCATGGCTTTCATTGCATTCGACGAGGCAACCGGCGAAATGGTCGGCGTGGTCCGGCTCCATTCGGATTCGATCTACGAGAGCGGCGAATACGCGATCCTACTACGGTCCGATCTCAAGGGCAGGGGGCTCGGCTGGGCCCTGATGCAGTTGATCATCGACTACGCGAAGTCGGAAGGGCTGAAGACCATATCGGGCGACGTGCTCAAGGAGAACACCGTCATGCTCGAAATGTGCCGCGACCTCGGCTTCGAGGTCAAGCCGGATCCCGCCGAGCCCGATATCTGCGACGTCAAGTTGAGGCTCTGAGCGCGCCCGCTAGGAGCGCGCTTCAGCCGAATTTGCCGCGGCGGATGTCTTGGTCGTCGTCCGCAATTCCTGATGATGATCGCGATCAACGGCACCAGCACCGGCGCGATCGTGCTGAGCGGACGATGCACTGCGCCTGACACCTGGGCCTGGAGCGCACGTGCCTCGAGCTGAAGGGCTTCGATGGAGGTGTCGTGAATTTCGTTGGCAAGCTCGATGTCGCGGCCTGACGGAGCGCGGCCGGCGATCGCGAAGAGAGCGGTCGCGATGGCAAAATTGACGGCGCCGAGGATGGCCGCCGCGGCAATTGCACTCCAGATCTGGACCAGCGCGAAATAGGCAGACAGCTCCAGCATCAGAAGCCCGAACGCCGCGATCAGCGCCGCAAAGGCGCGCAGGCCGAGGCCGACCAGCAGATGGCGCAGCCTGATGTCCGCGATGATCCTGTCGGTGCGCCACAGCGCGCGCAGATGTTTGACCACATTCTCGGTATTCACCTAGTGTCTCCTCAGCATGAAACCGACAACCACGCCGAGCGCGAAGGCGGAGGCCAGCGATGTGATCGGGCGCTCCGCAATGAGCCCCTGAAGCTGCTCCTGTTCTTCGTCGACGGTTTCGCCGAGCTCGGTGAGCGCGGCCCTGATCTGGTCGGCGAGCGCCTCGGCGCGATCTTTCGAGCTCTCGAACATCTCCTCGCCGGCCGTGCTCAGCAAGCGTGTGACATCGACCTTCAGCGCCCGCAATTCTTCGCTCATCCTGTCACTGTTGAACATGGACTTGATATCCCCATTGAATGCAAGCAAGCCTAGGACCCGCGCGCGCGATCGCGCTTGATTTGCGTCAATCCGCGGCGTGTCCGGGTCTTGAGACAGGTCAAGCCGGCGGCCATATGCTGGCCTAGAAATGCCGTCTGACTGGGGACGGATTGCCCCGATGAGGTGGAACGCGTGAACCACGAACCGCTGTTGCTCGCGACGCCGTCCGGCGACGTGCTGAACTTGCGTCCTGAAGGGCCCTGGACCGCCGCGAATGTGGTCGCGCTCGAGACATTGTCCCGGTCGGTCGGAGCCGACGTCGATCAATCGCGCCTCGTCACCCTCGACATGTCGGGCGTCAGCGCGCTCGACACGCTCGGGGCCTGGGTCCTGGAAAAGCTGTCGCGCAGGGCCGCATCATCCGGCAGATCTGCCGAATTCGTCGGGGTCGCCGATCATTTCAGCGGGCTGATGGACGAGGTGCGTCAGGTCAACCGCCACACGCCGGCTCCGACGGCTGCGCCCAACCCGGTGCTGGCGAGGCTGGGCGATCTCGGCAAATCCACGGTCGGGGCGCGGGAGGACATCACGATCTTCCTCCAGATGCTCGGCTCATTGTTCATGGCGGTGATCGGTGTGCTGCGGCGGCCGCGTTCGCTGCGGCTGACGTCGTTGGTGTATCAGCTTTACCGCATCGGGTGGCAGGCGATCCCGATCGTCGCGCTGATCACCTTCCTGATCGGCGCCATCATCGCGCAGCAGGGCTTCTTCCATTTCCGCAGATTCGGTGCGGAATCCTACACCGTCGACATGGTCGGCATCCTGGTGCTGCGTGAGCTCGGCGTGCTGATCGTCGCCATCATGGTCGCCGGCCGGTCGGGAAGCGCCTACACCGCCGAGCTCGGCTCGATGAAGATGCGCGAGGAGATCGACGCGCTCTCGACCATGGGGCTCGATCCCGTCGAGGTCCTGATCCTGCCGCGCGTTGTGGCCCTGGTCATTGCGCTGCCGATCCTCACCTTCATCGGATCGATTGCCGCGCTCTATGGCGGCGGTCTCGTCGCCCAGTTCTATGGCGACATGGGGCCGGCGATCTACATCGCCCGGCTGCACGAGGCCATCACGGTCACCCATTTCGAGGTGGGCATCCTGAAGGCGCCGTTCATGGCGCTGGTGATCGGGATCGTAGCCTGCAGCGAAGGATTGCGCGTCAAGGGCAGCGCGGAGTCGCTCGGGCGGCAGACCACGACGTCGGTGGTGAAGTCGATCTTCCTGGTGATCGTGCTCGACGGCCTGTTCGCGATCTTCTTCGCCTCGATCGGAATGTGACGATGGATGCATCGCAAGACGAGTTCGCGATCCGCGTCCGTGACCTCGTGGTCGGATTCGGCCGCCAGACCGTGCTCGACCATCTGTCGCTCGATGTCCGCCGGGGCGAGATCCTCGGGCTGGTGGGGGCGTCCGGCGGCGGCAAGTCGGTGCTGATGCGGACCATCATCGGCCTCATCCCGCGCCAAGGCGGGACCATCGAAGTCATGGGACAACCCACTGGCGGTCACGGACGAGGCGCAGCCACGACATGGGGCATCCTGTTCCAGCAGGGCGCGCTGTTCTCCTCGCTGACTGTCCGTCAGAACGTCCAGTTTCCGTTGCGTGAAAACCTCGTCCTGTCGCAGGAGCTGATGGACGAGATCGCGATCGCCAAGCTCGAAATGGTCGGCTTGCGCGCCCAGGACGCGGACAAATTCCCGGCGGAGCTGTCCGGCGGCATGACCAAGCGCGTGGCGCTGGCGCGCGCGCTCGCGCTCGATCCGCCGATCCTGTTCCTGGACGAGCCGACCTCTGGCCTCGATCCGATCGCCGCCGGCGATTTCGACGCGCTGATCACGACGCTGCAAAAGACGCTGGGTCTGACCGTGTTCATGGTGACCCACGACCTTGCGAGCCTGACCACGGTCTGCGACCGCGTCGCCGCGCTCGCCGACGGCAAGATCGTGGCGATCGGCCCGATGCGGGAATTGCTGCAATCCGAGCATCCCTGGGTGCGTGCCTATTTCCACGGCAAGCGCTCGCAGATGCTGCAACACGAGATGAGATGAGACATGGAAACCCGCGCTCCCTACGTGCTGATCGGCAGTTTCGTGCTGGCCGCGATCCTGGCGGTGTTCGGCTTCGTCTATTGGCTGAACAACACCGGCGGCATCGGGCCGCGCACCAACTACCACGTGCAATTCCAGGGGCCGGTCCCTGGCCTCCTGGTCGGCGCCGGCGTGCTGTTCAACGGCATTCGTGTCGGCGAGGTGACCCAGCTCGGGCTCGCGCCTGACAACCCGCGCTTCGTCAATGCGACGATCTCGGTTGCCACGGCCACGCCGGTGCGTTCCGACACCAAGGTCGGTCTCGAATTCCAGGGCCTGACCGGCGTGCCGGTGGTGACGTTGGAGGGCGGTGTGATCGTCGCCAAATCCGGCGAGCCCCTGACCTTGATCGCCGAGGCCGGCGCCGGTCAAAGCATGACGCAGGCCGCGCGCGATGCGCTGCGCCGGGTCGACACCGTGCTCGAGGACAATTCCGGCCCGCTAAAGGACACCATCGCCAATCTGAAAACGTTCTCCGACGGGCTCGCGCGCAACACCGGCAAGATCGACGGCATCCTGGCGGGCCTGGAGAAGATGACCGGCGGCGGCGCGCCTGCGCAGAAGGTCACCTACGACCTCCACACGCCGCAGAACCTCGGTGGTCCGGCCGCCAAGACGCTCTCGGCGTCACTGGCCATTCCGGAGCCGAGTGCGGTCGCAATGCTGCAGACCCAGCGCATGCTGTTCTCACCCAGCGGGGACAGGCCGGGCTTTGCAGACTTCCTCTGGGCCGACAGCATTCCGAAATTGCTCCAGGCGCGCCTGATCGACAGCTTCGAGAATTACGATATCGCCCACGCCCCGCTACGCACGACCGACCTCGGTCAGGCGGATTACCAGCTCCTGATCGACATCCGGCGCTTTCGGATCGCCACGGAGGACGAGCCACGGGTCGAGATCGGACTGTCGGCGCGGATCGTCGACAAGAACGGCAAGGTAATTGCCTCGCGCCTGGTCGAGACCAGCGAAAGGCTCGACAGGGTCGAGCCGGCGGCCTCAGTCGCAGCCTTCGATGCGGCCTTTGCTCGCATCGCCAAGGAGCTGATTGGGTGGACCGTGCAGGCGGTGTGATGCCTATTCTAGCGTCTTCAGGTAGGACAGCAGGTCGTGGATCTGGTCCGGACTGAGCTCGAAGGCCGGCATGTCGGCGTGGCCGGTATAAATCCCTTCGGCCAGCGCCTCACCAAGGGTCTCGATCGGATAACGCTGATGCAGAGTGCGTAGCGGAGGCGCGATCTTGAGCGGGCTTTGGGAGTCGCGGTCGATCGCGTGGCAGCGTGCGCAATTGGCCCGTGCAAAGGCCTTGCCGCGCTGTTCGGCGGTGGGGGCCGCCAGCGCAGGCGTAATCAGAAGCAGCCCAATCAGGCCGTGACGCAGGACGCCTTGCAGCATGGAAAGTGATCCCGTCGAACTCTGGAAGCAGAATAGGACAGGATGCCAACCCAAATTTGATCTGGGTCAACTGGCTTTGGCGCAATGCAGTAAAATGCCGCTGCGTGGCGGGCTCGGCCGGGGGGCGGAGCTGGACCGACGCGAGGAGCGGTGGATGAAGCCTTCCGTGGTCACGATTGAGCCGAACGGGCACTTCTGCGACGATTGCGCCGTACGCGGAGCGGCGGTGTGTTCGTCGCTGGATGCGGCCGAGCTCAGGGAATTCGAGCATCTCGGACGCCGCGTTCATTTCGACTCCGGCGAGACCGTGTTCTCCGAGGAGGACATCACCACCTTGTTCTACAACGTCCTCGAAGGCGTCATGCGGCTGTACAAGCTGCTGCCCGACGGCCGGCGGCAGATTGTGGGCTTTGCCTTGCCCGGTGATTTCCTGGGGATGAATTTGTCCGGCCGGCACAATTTTTCTGCCGATGCGATCGGCGCGGTGACCGTGTGCCAGTTCGCCAAAGCGCCGTTCGGCCGCTTCATCGAAGACCGGCCGCAGTTGCTCAGGCGGATCAACGAGCTGGCCATTCGCGAGTTGAGCCAGGCTCGCGACCATATGGTCCTGCTCGGCCGCCGCTCGGCGGACGAGAAGGTTGCGACCTTCCTGCTCGGCTGGCGTGAACGGCTGGTCGCGCTAAAGGGGCTGTCCGATACGGTCCCGCTTCCGATGAGCCGTCAAGACATCGCCGACTATCTCGGCCTGACCATCGAAACCGTCAGTCGCACCTTCACCAAGCTCGAGCGTCACGGCGTGATCGAGATCATTCATGGCGGCATCAGCCTGCTCGATCCTGCGCGCGCCGAGGCGCTGGCCGCAGCCTGACGGTCGTCCGCGTCGCCTGACCTTTTTGATCTCGATCAATGACGCCGGCCGGCCGGCACAAATCCCAACCCAACTGGGAGGAGCATGATGCCCGCTGATGCATTGCTGATGGCCATTGTCGTCGTCGCGATCTTCGTCGCATTCGCCGCAGCTCTGGCTTGGGCGGACCGGCAAACCAGCGCCGGCCGGCTCGATCCGGATTCCAAGCGCTGAAACTCCCGAGGTCCTGGTCCGCTCAGGCGCGCGGCAGCCGACGCCCGCCCGCACTGTCGGCCGCTCGCCAGCGCCTCAACGCAATCGCGGATTGCGTGGCCTGCAACTCTGCATCGATCAAAACGCATCGACGCATCCTCCGGATGCGCATTCCGGCTCGACCGCGGCTTTTTCGCGGCATTTGCCTCAAACCGCGCGCGTGCTTTCCGGTTGAAAAGCCTGATAACGTTGACTACGCAGGAACCTCAGTGCCTCGTAGTCTTAGGAGCCCCGCGGCGTGCCTCAGGACAAGACCGGCGACCCCCGACAGTCGGCGGGCAACAAATTATCGGTCCTGCGCAAGCACCCGATCTTCGCGGATCTGGAGCCGGAGGCGCTCGATCAGCTCTGCCGCTACGCCAAGCACACCACCGTGAAGCGCGGCGCGACGATCGCCGCCAAGGGCGATCCCGGCAACAATCTCTTCGCGGTGATCACGGGGACAGTGAAGATTTCCTCCTCGTCGCCCGATGGACGGAACGCCATTCTCAATCTGATCGGCCCCGGAGAAATCTTCGGCGAGATCGCGGTGCTCGACGGCGCGCCCAGGTCGGCCGACGCCACCGCCAACACCAATTGCGAGCTCTACATCATCGATCGGCGGGACTTTCTGCCGTTCGTGAAGAGCCAGCCGGCGCTGGCGATGAAATTCATCGAGCTGCTCTGCGCGCGTCTGCGCTGGACCAGTCAGCAGGTCGAGCAGGTGATCCTCCAGAATCTGCCGGGCCGGCTCGCGAGCGCGCTGCTCGGTCTCACCGAAGAGCGCAAGTTCGACTCCGGCAGCGGCACGCTCGCCATCACCCAGCAGGAGATCAGCGAGATGGTGGGGATGACGCGCGAGAGCATCAACAAGCAATTGCGCGCCTGGGCCGGCCGCAACTGGGTTCGCCTCGAGCACGGCGCCATCGTCGTGCTGGATACGGACGCGCTGCGCGAACTCGCCGAGAGCGGCCTCGGCGGCGAGTGATGCCTCAGGCCTGATCGTCGATGATGGCGACCGCGCGGGTCCAGCCCGCCGAGGCGCGTTCGATCTTCACCGGGAAGCATGAGACCGTGAAGCCGGTCGGGGGCAATTGATCGAGATTGTGCAGCTTCTCCAGATGGCAATAGCCGATATGCCGTCCCGCCTTGTGGCCTTCCCAGATCAGGCCGGCATCTTTTGTCTCGGCATATTTCTTCGCGGTGTAGACGAACGGCGCGTCCCAGCTCCAGCCGTCGGTGCCGGTCAGCCGCACGCCGCGTTCGAGCAGATACATGGTGGCTTCATAGCCCATGCCGCAGCCGGAATTGACGTATTCGGCCTTGCCGAATTTCGCGCCGGCGTTGGTGTTGACGACGACGATCTCCAGCGGCGACAGCGTGTGTCCGATGCGCTTCAGCTCCTTCGCGACGTCGTCGGCGCTCGCCACGTAGCCGTCGGGCAGATGCCGGAAGTCGAGCTTCACGCCGGGCTGGAAACACCATTCCAGCGGGACCTCGTCGATCGTCCATGACCGCTCGCCGCGGTTCATGGTCGGATGGAAGTGCCAGGGCGCATCGAGATGCGTGCCGTTATGGGTCGACAGCGAGACCTGTTCGACGGCCCAGCCTTGTCCGTCCGGCAGATCCTGCGCCTTGAGACCGTCGAAGAACTGCAGCATCCGTGGCAGGCCCTGCTGGTGATCGATATACTGGATTGTCGGATGGTTGCCGGGTGGATCGGCCGTCACGTCGTTTCGAAGCGGCACAGAGATATCGATCAGCTTCCGCGGCATGGGCATTCCCTCAACATGGTCTGCTGTTTCGAATATCTTGAGGGGCCTGCATTGGTGGCGTCAAGTCACGTGGCGGCGACGTCGGCCAGCCGCCGTCCCCGCCATAATGCGAATTGCGTCAGAAATCGATCGATGCAACTCTTGCATCGATCGATGCTGGAATTGGCTTGGACAGAGAATGCCGCCCGCCCTACGGACGACTTGGTGCTTGACTTCACGTCTGAAGTGGAGCGACCCAAGGCGGCCCGCAGCCTGCCCGACAACGACATAATCAACCCCGGAGGAAGCCCAGATGAAGACACTCACCGGTATCATCACAGCCGTTGCGCTGGCGCTCTCAGCGCCCCTGGCGACCGCACGCGATTTCCGCTCCGCCGACATCCATCCCGCCGATTATCCGACCGTCGAGGCCGTCAAGTTCATGGGCAAGCAGCTCGCGGCGGCGAGCGGCGGCAAGCTCGGCGTCAAGGTGTTCCCGAACGGCGCCCTGGGCTCCGAGAAGGACACGATCGAGCAGCTCAAGATCGGCGCGCTCGACATGATGCGGATCAACGCATCGCCGCTCAACAACTTCGTGCCGGAAACCATCGCGTTGTGTCTGCCCTTCGTCTTCCGCGACACGCAGCACATGCGCACCGTCCTCGACGGGCCGGTCGGCGATGAGATCCTGGCCGCCATGGAGCCCGCCGGCCTGGTCGGCCTTGCCTATTACGACAGCGGCGCCCGGTCCATCTACACCGTCAAGGCTCCGGTCAAGTCGCTTGCCGATCTCAAGGGCCTGAAGATCCGTGTCCAGCAGTCCGACCTGTGG
The DNA here is from genome assembly GCF_023006515.1 of Bradyrhizobium sp. PRIMUS42. NCBI lineage: Bacteria > Pseudomonadati > Pseudomonadota > Alphaproteobacteria > Hyphomicrobiales > Nitrobacteraceae > Bradyrhizobium > Bradyrhizobium sp. PRIMUS42. Next base: position 8,332 of record NZ_JALBGZ010000049.1, on the reverse strand, counting down.
GTTGGCATGATCCAGAGCTTAGGGGCCAACCCGACGCCGATGCCGTATGGCGAGGTCTATACCGCGCTCAAGACCGGCCTGGTGGATGCTGCCGAGAACAATTGGCCCTCCTACGAGTCCTCGCGCCATTTCGAGGCCGCCAAGTTCTACAACATCACCGAGCACTCGCTGGCGCCCGAAGTTCTCGTGATGTCGAAGAAGGTCTGGGACACGCTGAGCAAGGAGGACCAGGCGCTGGTCCGCAAGGCGGCCAAGGAATCGGTGCCCGTCATGCGCAAGCTCTGGGACGAGCGTGAGCAGGCCTCTCGCAAGACAGTCGAGGCGGCCGGCGTCCAGGTGGTGACCATCGCCAACAAGGCGGAGTTCGTCGACGCGATGAAGCCGGTGTACCAGAAGTTCGCCGGCGACGAGAAGCTGCAGGGCCTCGTCAAGCGCATCCAGGACACGAAGTAAGACCATAGCCGCGTCGGGTTCGGCGTTGCCGCGGAGGCGACGCCGGACCCTCGCAAGGAGCCGCGGAAATGACAGACCCACACGTCGCAAGTCACGAGCACGGGGACACGGCAGCACGTCCATCTACAGGCTTGCTGTCGCGGATCAACGCCCCCGTTGCTCGCGCCGGCATGTATCTGTCCGTGACCGGACTGCTCGTCATCGTGATCATCGTCTTCTATCAGGTGTTCGGGCGCTACGTCCTCAATTCCAGCCCGACCTGGACGGAGAACCTCGCGCTGGTCCTCATCCTCTATGTCACGCTGATCGGTGCCGCCGTCGGCGTGCGCGATGCCGGACACATCGGCATGGACAGTCTGCTGGTGATGCTTCCGGATCACATGCGGGAGAAGATCGAGCTCGTGATCCACGTCCTGGTGGCCGTGTTCGGCGTTGCGATGGCCTACAACGGCTGGGTCCTCGGGTCTTCGGTCGGAACCGTGAAGATCCCCAATCTCGGTCTTCCCGAGGTGATCCGCTACGTGCCGCTGATCGCCTCCGGCGTCCTGATCGTCTCCTTTTCCATCGAGCACATCATGGCTCTCCTGCGCGGCGAAGAGGTCGTCCCCTCATGGAACTGATCATCCTCGGCGCCACGTTCTTCGGCTTCCTGATTCTCGGCGTTCCCGTTGCCTTCGCGATCGGCCTCTCGGCGATCTGCACCATCCTCTACGAAGGCCTGCCGGTCGCGGTCATCTTCCAGCAGATGATGTCGGGGATGAACATCTTCTCGTTCCTCGCGATTCCCTTCTTCGTCTTCAGCGGTGAGCTGATGCTGCATGGCGGCGTCGCCGACAAGATCGTGCAGCTCGCCAAGAATCTCGTTGGCCACATCCGCGGTGGGCTCGGCATGTCGAACGTGGTCGCCTGCACGCTGTTCGGCGGCGTCTCCGGCTCGCCCGTGGCCGACGTGTCGGCGATGGGCGCGGTGATGATCCCGATGATGAAAAAGGAAGGGTTCGACACCGACTACGCCGTCAACGTCACCACCCACGCCTCGCTGGTGGGCGCCTTGATGCCGACCAGCCACAACATGATCATCTATGCCCTGGCCGCCGGCGGCAAGGTCTCGATCGGCGCGCTGATCGCCGCCGGCCTCCTGCCGGCGATCGTGCTGATGATCTGCATGCTCGTCGCTGCCTACGCCGTCGCGGTGAAGCGCGGTTATCCCGCCGGCAAGTTCCCGGGCTGGGCCGAGGTGTTCCGCTCGTTCGCGGCCGCGCTGCCTGGCCTTCTGATTGTCGGCATCATCCTGACGGGCATCCTCTCCGGCGTATTCACGGCAACCGAATCCGCCGCCGTCGCGGTCACCTACACGATCCTGCTGACCTTCTTCATCTACCGCACCATGACCTGGAGCAACTTCCTGCGCGCAGCCGCCAAGGCGGTGAAGACGACGGGCGTGGTGCTGCTGCTGATCGGCGTTTCCACCATGTTCCAGTACCTGATGGGACTGTACGAGGTGGCCGATCTCGCCGGCGAGATGATGAGCAAGGTGTCCACGCAACCCTGGATGATCTTCCTGCTCATCAACGTCATCCTGTTCGTGCTCGGCACGTTCATGGACATGGCGGCGACCATTCTGATCTGCACCCCGATCTTCCTGCCGATCGCGATGAAGGCGGGCATGGACCCGGTGCAGTTCGGCATGCTGATGCTGATCAATTGCGCGCTCGGGCTCAACACCCCGCCGGTCGGAACCACGCAGTTCGTCGGCTGCGCCATCGGCGGCATCTCGGTCGGCGCGGTGATGCGCACCATCCTGCCGTTCTATGCCGCGCTGATCGCAGCCCTGATGTTCGTGACCTACGTCCCTGCATTCTCGCTGTGGCTGCCCCGCCTGCTGATGGGCTACAAGGGCTAGCAGCTACAGGAGAAATTATCAGTGACGGACTATCGCAAGCTCTTCGATCTCACCGGCAAGACCGCAGTTGTCCTCGGGGCCGCATCCGGCATCGGCAGGTCGTCGGCCGAGGCCCTTGCCGGGTTAGGGGCCCGTGTCGTCTGCGCCGATCGCGCGCTCGACGCCGCGGAAGCGACTGCCGTCGGCATTCGCGACAAGGGTGGCTGGGCGGAGGCAGCGGCTTGCGACGCTGCGAGCGCTGCGGACGTCAATGCGCTGGCCAAAACGGTGATGCAGAAATTTTCGCGGCTCGACATTGCCGTGACGACGCCCGGGCTCAACATCCGCAAGACCATCCTCGATTATACCGAGGAGGATCTCGACCGCGTCCTCAACCTCAACGTCAAGGGCACTGTCTGGTTCTTCCAGGCCTTCGGCCGCATCATGGTTGCGCAAAAGGGAGGCAGCATCATCGCCTGCTCCTCGGTGCGCGCGGTCACCATCGAGCCGGGCCTCGGCGTCTACGGCTCGACCAAGGCGGCGATCGGCCTGCTGGTGAAGGGCTTTGCCTCCGAGGTCGGCCATGCCGGCGTGCGCGTCAACGCGATCGCCCCGAGCATCGCCGAGACCGCCCTGACCGGTCCGTTCAAGCAGCGCCCCGACATCTACAATCTCTACGCCGGCCACACTGTGTTCAACCGCTGGAGCAGCGCCGACGAGGTCGCGACCGCCGTGGCCTATCTCGCTTCGGATGCCGCGAGCTATGTCAGCGGCAGCACGCTGTTCGTCGATGGCGGCTGGACTGCGGTCGACGGCCCGCCGACCGGGCTGACCCAGCTGCACAAATAGACGGGCCGTCTAGGGCGTGTACTCATAAATTCGCCTGGCCCGCGCGGAGGGGCCGTGTCCGTTAGTTCTTCAACACCGGACACGGGCCGGTTCGCCCTAGCTAGTCCGCTAAGGGCCCAGAAGCGGCCCCTGGCGTCATCAGTGTGCACCGGATAGATTGGCCAAGATCTTCCCTAAAATGACGGAGTTGCGTCGTGCGGTTGCCGTTGCTGCTGGTTTTCCTTGCCGCGATGTCGCCGGCGCTCGGCAGGTGGGAGGGCGTGGAGGTAGAGCGGATCCCGGTCGCCAGGCTCATCCAGAACTTGGAGAAGATCGCCAAGGACAATCCTGCCAGCGCCGAGGCGCTGCTGAACCTTGGTCGTGCGCATGGCATGGTTTACGCACAGAAGTCCGACCCGCTGACGGTACCGAGGGCCTACCATGGTATTGAGCCGCCTGCCGTCCCTTTCAATGCGGTAACGATTGCCGCTGTCCCCAGTGTGAGTATCGCCGCCCAGGCGCATTTGGAAGCCGCGTTGAAAGCGTACCAACGGGCACTGGAGCTGGACAAGGAAAACCTTGTGATCCGGCTCGGCCTTGCTTGGCTGACCGAGCAGGCCGGCAGGAAGGACGATGCGGTGAGGCAGTATCGAACGATCGCAACCGACGCTTGGGAGAAGGAAAAGAGCCTGAAGGCGCTTGGTTTCAGCGGTCGGACGCTGACCGGCGAGGTCGCCTCCTATCTCGTCCCGCTTCTCGACCCCGAGAAGGACAAGCGCGAGATCGAGACGCTGAAGGACCACGTGGCCACGATGCGAAAGCTGCCGCACCCAGTCACTCCCATCGCAGTGCCGCTGGCCGATGGGCTCACCACCACCGATCTCGAAGCACCCGACGCGCGGGTGACGTTCGACGTCGACGGCAGCGGGCTAGGTCGCGAATGGAGCTGGATTACTCCCAAAGCTGCCTGGCTGGTCAGCGACCCGACACACGATGGCAAAATCGACAGCGGCCGGCAGTTGTTTGGCAACGTCACGTTCTGGATGTTCTGGAACAACGGATACGCGCCACTGGCCGCACTCGATGATGATCGTGACGGCATTTTGACCGGCAAAGAACTGGCCGGCCTCGCCCTGTGGCACGATGCCAACAGCAATGGCGTGGCAGACCTTGGAGAGGTCAAGCCGGTTTCGGCCTATGGCATCGTCGCTATATCGTGCAAATGGCAGACGCTGAACAACAACCCGGACAAGGTCGCCTTCAGCCCCAACGGCGTGGTGTTCCAGGATGGAAAGACGCGCCCGAGCTTCGACCTGGTCTTGAAGGCACAGCTTGGTTTCCAGGTCACGTTGCGCGCGCCAGATGCGCTGCGGAATAGTCCCTGAACACTTGAATGACGGGTTGCAACGTTTTGCTTAGCATATGACAGCACCCTCGGCTAAGGTTGCGCGGCAGCCACAACTTCCGTTCTGGGTCACCAGCCGCCGATCACGCTCAAAGTGGCAGACTTCCGCTTTGCGTTGGAAGCCGGCGTTTATGAGTACATACCCTAGCGGGCGAACCCGACGCGCTGGCGCAGCTCCTTCCGATCTGCGCCAGTCAGCAAAGAGACCAGCGCGGCCGCCTCCTTCGGATGCGCTGCCCGCGCGGTCACGCCGGCCGTGTACATCGTCACGAGTTCGCAGCCCGGCGGCAGCGCCGCTGAGAGTGCAATGCCGTCTGTCGCGATGATCTCGGTCGCCTGCGTGCATCCGATCGGCCGCGTCGCGGTCGAGTTCGCGAGCTCCCGCATCGCCGTTGCACCGTTCGGAAATATCTTGAGGCGCGAGGCAACTTCATAGGCGATGCCGAGCTGGTTCAGCACTTTTGCGACATGCTGTCCTGCGGTCGAGGCCTTGGTATCAGGGACGTAGATGGCATCGGCGCTGCGCAGCACCTCACGCAGATCGGCCTCGGTCTTCACCATCACCTCGGGATCGCGGCTGCGGACCGCCAGCGCGGTCTCGACCCGGCCGACATCCGTGATCGAGGAGGGGACGACGAGCTTTTCTTCGGCAAGCTCCGCAAGCAGCGCCTGCGTCAGGATCACGAGATCGGCCGGCGTGCCCGCGCGCAGCTTGTCGGCCATGAGGCCGACCGCGCCGAATTCGCCGCTGATGCCGAATCCGGTCCGCGCCTTCAAGGCATCAGTGAGGCCGCGCACCAAGCCTTGCGCCGCGCCGCCGCTCAAGATTTTCACTGTCGTCACGACGCAAGCTCCGCAGCTGCAATGATTCTGTCACGCGTGATCGGCAGGTCACGCACGCGCACGCCGAGGCAGTCGTAGACGGCATTGGCGATCGCCGCCGTCACCGGGCCGTGGGCGGCCTCGCCGGCGCCGACCGGCTCGATCTCCGGTCGCTGGATGATCTCGACGTCCACTGCCGGCACCTCACTGAATCTCAGGATCGGATAGTCCGTCCAGGAGGTCGAGGTGATGCGCGTCCGGTCGAAGCGGACGCGCTCCCTCAGCACCCAGCTCGTCGCCTGGATCGCGCCGCCCTCGATCTGATTGATGACGCCGTCCGGATTGATGGCCTCGCCGACATCGACCGCGAGCGTCAGCCTCTTGACGCGGATGTCGTCGGTGCCTTCGATCTCGGCAATCGCGGCGCAATACGCGCCCGTGTTCTTGTAGCGGCCAAATCCGATGCCGTGACCGATGCCGGGCTGCTTCTGCGGTTTCCATCCGGAACGTCGCGCCGCAGCGCTGATGACGTCGCGGGCCCGTTCGTCGCGCAGATGCCGCAAGCGGAACGCGATCGGATCTTCGCCGCGCAAGGCGGCGATCTCGTCGAGCAGGGATTCGATGGCGAAGACGTTGCCTTGTCCGCCCAGCGTCCGTAGCGACGAGGTGCGCATCGGCATGGTCAACAGCCGGTGGCTCGTGATCCTCCAGGCCGGAAGATCATACAGCGGAACGGAGTTGCGGTCGGCACCGCCGCCATTCGCGGCCGGTGGATTCGTCGAGATCATACGGGGGTAGGGGTTCGCGATCTCGGTTGCGGCAAGCAGCGCCGGCTGCGGCGCGCGTCCCGGCCTTGCTACGTGGCCATTGCTCCAGATCGCGTGGCGCCAGCCGACGATCTCGTTGTCCGCATCGAGATCGGCCTCGATCTCGATGGCCATCGCCGCGCCAAAGGGGGCGTGGGACATCTCGTCGTGGCGCGACCACTGCACCCGCACCGGCCGGCCGCCAGCGGCCTTGGCGAGCAACACGGCATCGAGTGCCACGTCATCGGCCGCATTGTGTCCGTAGCAGCCGGCGCCCTCCATGTGCTCGACCACGATGTTCTCGGCCGGCAGCTTGAGCACGATCGCGAGGTCGGCGCGCAGCAGGTAGACACCCTGGCTGTGCGTCCAGACATGAACGCGATCAGCCTCCCATCGTGCCAAGGCGCAGGACGGCGCCATCGAGGCATGCGCGATGTAAGGGCGGGTATATTGCCGGCGGAGGGTTTGAGAGCCCTTGCGCGCCGGGCTTGCTGTCCTGGTGTCAATAATGGTCGTCTCGACGGGCTGGCTCCGCAGGAAGCCGGCGAGATCGGCTTCATCGGGCAGCGGTTCGCCGGCCGACCATGTTGCGCCTTTGCGCAGGGCTTTCAGCGCGGCTTCTGCCGCAGCCTCGCTGTCGGCGACCACTCCGGAAAAGCCGCCGTCGCGGACGATCGCGATGAGGCCGGGAACGGCGCGCGCTACGGTGTCGTCTAGCCCAACCAATTTGGCGCCCGAGACGTCGGGTCGCAACACGCGTCCGTGCGCCAGTCCCGGCAGCGCAAGGTCGTGGATGAAGCGCGGCCGCGCAAACACCTTGTCGGGAATATCCACACGCTGGACCGAATGGCCGGCGACGCTGCGCTTGTCGGCGCTCTTCGCGGTCACGTCCGCGGTGGCATCGTGGTCGAGCGAGACCTCGCCGCTCAATTCCCAGTAGCTGGTCCTGACATTGCCGGGGCCTGAGATGGTGCCGTCATCGACATCCAGCAGCGATGCATCGACACCGAGACGCTCCGACGCCGCGTCAAGGAAGCGTTGGCGCACCTCGGCACAGACCAGGCGCAGCGCCCGGCCGGATTGCTGGATCGACTGGCTGCCCGAGGTGACGCCTTCGTTCGGGCTCATCGCCGTCGAGGTATGGATCATGTCAATGCGGCCGATATCGACGTCGAGCTCGTCCGCCGCGATCTGCGCCAGCGCCGTGACAATGCCCTGGCCGATCTCGACCTTGCCGGGCGAGACCGCCACACCGCCTTCACCCGTGAAGTTCACCCAGGACGACAGTTTTGGATTGGCAGCGAGGCTGATCGGCAGTTTCGGGGCAGGGGACGACGCACTCATGACGCTGCCAGTTCCGCCGCCGCGCGCAACACGGCGCGGACCATGCGGGTATGCGATCCGCAGCGGCACAGATTGCGATCGAGTGCCGCTCTGACCTCGGTCTCCGTCGGGGACGGATTGCGCTTCAGGAGCGCCGCCGCGCTGATCAGGATTCCGGAAACGCAATAGCCGCACTGTATCGCCTGCTCGGAGATGAAGGCACGTTGCAGCGCGTGCGGTCGTCCGGCGGTGCCGAGGCCTTCGACGGTGACGACGTCCCGGTCCGCGACAGACCACATCGGCATATCGCAGGAGGTTATCGCGCGGTCGTTGACCATGACAAGACAGGCCCCGCACTCGCCGGCGCCGCAGCCGAAATGTGCACCGGTAACGCCGAGCCGGCCGCGCAGCACGTCGAGCAGCGTCTGACCGGGATCGACATCCACGGCCGTGGCTGCGCCGTTGAGCCGGAATTGAATGGTCGACATGATCACTCTGCGGCCTCAGGACTTGTCGAACTTCTTGACGACGTCGGCCCATTTCTCGATATCGCCACGCAGGAATTTCTCGAATTCCTCCGTGGTCATCGACATGGGCACGGCCCCCTGTTCCGTCCAGAGCTTGACGATGTCGGGCCGCTTCACCATTGCGTTGACGGCGGCATTGAGCTTGTCGATGACGGGCTTTGGTGTGCCGGCCGGCGCCATCAGGCCGAGCCAGATCGTCGCCTCATAGCCTGCTACCCCCGCCTCGATCGCGGTCGGCACCTTCGGCAGCACGGCTGAGCGCTGCTTGCCGGTGGTCGCGAGCGCG